>WVZO01000205.1 GCA_011772425.1 Candidatus Aminicenantota bacterium | reverse complement strand
TGTCAATACACTGCCCGTGAGGAATTACCCGGCAGGAGAGAAGACCTTTGGGACCTTCCTGGGAGAATTAAAGACCCGAACCGTGGGGGCCTATGAGAACCAGGAATATCCCTTTGAAGATTTAGTGGAAAAGGTATCGGTGAGCCGGAATATCGGCCGGAATCCTATTTTTGATGTGATGTTCAATTTCCTGAACCAGTCAGAATATTTGTATGCATATACATCCGCATCTATAGGAGAACCACTTGAAATCGCTGAAGAAGACAGGGGATCTTCTCATTATCATCACCGGCATACCACTGCCAAATTTGATATGAGTTTAAGTGCTGTTCCCCGTGGTGAGACGATTTACTGTGAACTTGAATATTGTACCAAACTCTTTAGTGCATCCACCATCGAACGGTTTATCGGTTATTTTAAACGCATTACTGGAGCCGCGGTGGAGAATATAAATGTAAAGATATCTGGTATAGATATGATTGGTGAAAGTGAAAAGGCCTTGCTGCTTGATGCATTTAATCAAACATTTGCTGCTTATCCTTCCGAAAAAACCATCTGTCAATTGTTTGAAGAGCAGGCAGCCAGGATGCCGGATTCGGTTTCATTGATTTATGGAGATATGCAAATTACCTTTCATGAGTTGAACGGGCGTGCCAATCGCCTGGCCCGTTATTTGATTCGGCAGGGGGTAAGGGGAGGTAGTAATTCTATTGCCGCGATTTTATCTGAGCGTTCCATTGAGTTGATCGTCGGGATATTTGCCATATTAAAGGCAGGCGCGGCTTACCTGCCCATTGAGCCTCAATGCCCGCCGAAACGCCGCGACTACATTCTTAAGGACAGCAGGACCCCTGTGCTGCTGGCTCAAGAAACCTTTATTGCCGATCCCGGCCCGGGCAGGGGAACGGTTGATCTCCGTTATATTAACCTGGAAGAGCCACTGCCGTACCATGGTAAGGGGGATGAGAGCGATCTTGATCTTGATGGGATTCAATCGTTACAGGATTTAATTTATGTGATTTACACTTCCGGTTCCACCGGGATGCCCAAAGGTGTTTTGGTGGAGCATAAGGGGGTTATCAACCTTTTGTATTTCATGCAGTCCCTCTNNGGCGGCAAGCTGGTTATCCTGGAACCGGGTATGGAAAAGGAACCGTTAGCCATTCTCGATGTGATTGAGCGTTACGGTATTACGCATATAAATTTTGTTCCTTCCATGTTAAATATGTTTTTCGAGTGTATCGATGGGAGTATCGGGCCGAAATTGAAGCGTTTAAAATATATTTTAACCGCAGGAGAAGCCTTTTCAAAGATACTTTTAAAAAAATCCGGTTTTCTGCCTTCCCGGATAAGAGTGGAGAATATTTACGGTCCTACGGAAGCCAGTGTATACACTACCGGGTATTCCTGTGACCCTGGGAGTGGGTTGGACTTTGTGCCCATTGGCAAGCCCCTTCACAATGTGAAAATCTATATCCTGGATAAGTGGGACCGTCTGGTCCCCCGGGGTGCTGCCGGTGAATTGTGTATCGGTGGTATGGGTGTTGCCCGTGGGTATTTGAACAACCCGGAGTTGACCGCCGAAAAGTTTAGGAGAGCTGTCATTAGTCATTTGTCATTAGTCACTGGTTTCTTTAAAAGCTCTAAAGTTTCTAATGACCAATGTCCAATGACCAATGACAGGTTATATCTCACCGGAGACCTGGCGCGTTGGCTGGCGGATGGAAACATCGAATTCTTAGGGAGGGTGGATCAGCAGGTTAAAATAAGGGGTTATCGCATTGAGCTGGGGGAGATCGAGAGTCGGCTGGCGAACCATCCTGAAGTAAAAGATGCTGCTGTGCTGACCAAAGAGGATAAAAACGGAGATAAGCGTATCTGGGCGTTTATGGTGACTGGGGGTGAAGTCACGGTTACCCAATTGAGGACTTACTTAGCGGGGCAAATACCCGGTTATATGATGCCGGCTTATTTTGTAGTCCTGGATAAGCTTCCCCTTAATCCCAGTGGAAAAATTGATCGCCAGAAGCTGTTGGCAATGGATGATATGGGAGTAAAGACAGATACCCTCTACGTCCCCCCCCAGACCTCTCTCCAGGAAGAAATGGTGCAGGTATGGCAGTCTGTTTTGGGCAAGCAAACCATTGGTGTGAATGATGATTTCTTTTTAATCGGGGGGGATTCGATTAAAGCCATCCAGATTGTTTCTAGAATGGCCGGAGCCGGCTATAAAGTTGAGATGAAAGACCTGTTTCTCCATCACACCATAGCCAAACTGGAACCAAGGGTTAAAAAACGAGAGCGTATTTCGGATCAGGCCCCTGTTTCCGGTTATGTTCCCTTAACCCCGATTCAGCGGGAATTTTTCCGCAAGCATAAAACCCTTCGTCATCATTACAATCAATCGGTAATGCTTTTTTCAAAAGAAGGCTTTGATGTAGATGAAGTGACCGCGCTCTTTAACAAGCTGCAGGAGCATCATGATGCACTGCGAATGACTTTCAGAGAGGAAAATGAAGAGGTCTTTCAATTTAATCATGGAATCCACCCCCAATACCCCTTATTCCTCCGGGAGTATGATCTTAAAGGGCGTCATGATGCTGCTGAGGTTCTCCGGGAAAAAGCCGACCGGGTCCAGGCTGGTATTGACCTGGAAAAGGGTCCCCTGATGAAATTGGGGTTGTTTCATTTAGACGATGGAGACCGGTTGTTGATTGTATTTCATCACCTGGTCATCGATGGGGTTTCCTGGCGCATCCTGTTTGAGGACCTGGAAACGCTGCACCAACAATTCGGGAAGGGAGAGCCGCTGGTACTACCGTTAAAGACAGACTCTTTCAAATACTGGTCGGAAAAATTAACCCGATATGCCGACAGCAAAATGTTATTAAAGGAACGACATTATTGGAAGCAATTGGAATCGGAATCCCGGCACGTTCCTCCCGTACCCCGTATACCCATACCCCGTGATTATGAATATGAAATAGAAGAGCATCGGGTAGGGAATACAGGGAGTCTTTCCTTTCGATTGAGCGAAGAGGAAACCGAAATGCTGCTCACGCGGGTGAACGAACCCTTTGGCACGGAGATCAACGATATACTTTTGACCGGTTTGGGGTTAGCCTGTAAACATTACTTCAGTATGGATAAGGTGTTGGTGGCATTGGAGGGACACGGACGTGAAGAGATCATAGAGGATGTGGACATTCATCGCACCGTGGGTTGGTTTACCACGGTTTACCCGGTGGTCCTGGATTTTTCTTATGAGAATGATCTTTCCCGTCAGGTAAAAGAGGTAAAAGAGACTCTCCATAAAGTTCCCGGTAGGGGTATCGGTTACGGCATATTAAAGTATTTAACAGCCGATGAACACAAAGAAGATGTGGATTTTCAGGCGAATCCCCAGATTGTTTTCAACTACCTGGGGCAATTTGACGTGGAAGTGGGGCAATTGTCATCTTTCGGTGTAGCCCGGGAGTCGGTTGGTAATATGCAGAGTTTGAAGGGGGAGAGGGACTTTGAAATCGAATTTTCCGGGATGGTATCGGGGGGTCAGTTGGTAATGACCGTTACCTACAATAGCAGGCATTACAACGCCGCGGTCATAGGTTCTTTTATGGAAGCTTATAAAGAGAATCTTGTCCATATTATTTCCTACTGTTCCCGGAAGAAGGAGAAAGAATTAACCCCCTGTGATTTAACCTACCGTGATTTATCCGTTGAAACCTTTGAAGAGTTGAACCGGCGATACGATATGGGTATAGAAGATATCTATCCCTTATCGCCCATGCAGGAAGGGATGTTCTTTCATTCATTGTACGATAAATATTCCCCAGCCTATTTTGAGCAGTTGAGCTATCGGCTTCACGGCCAATTGGATGTGGGGTATGTCGAGCAGGCTTTCAATGAGCTATTCAAGCGTCATGATGTGCTTCGGACAGCTTTTATCCATGAGGCCGCAGACTGCCCGCTCCAGGTGGTATTAAATCAACGCCAGTTGGATTTCTTCTTCAAAGACCTTCGTGGGTTGAGGGACGAGAATGAGAAAAACCAATACGTGGAAGAGTTTAAAACGAATGACAGGCTTCATCCCTTTGATCTGGGTAATGATGTGTTGATGCGTGTGGCCGTATTTCAATTGGATGAAGCAGTACATCAGTTTACCTGGAGTTTTCATCACATATTGATGGATGGATGGTGTGTGGGAATATTGGCAGTGGAATTTTTAGAATTCTACAACAGTCTCCTGGAAAATCGCCCCTATCAGTTAGCACCTGTTACACCTTATCGCGACTATATCCAGTGGTTGGGAAAAAAAGATAAAAATAAGGCGAAGACCTATTGGAAAAATTACCTGGATCAATACGAGTACCCTGCCTGCATCCCAGGGGCTTATGAACCGAAATCCACTGCACAGGAGTATAGAATAAATGAATTTGCATTTACCGTAAATAGAGAAAAGACCTTCGGGCTCAATCATCTGGCCGGAAGGAATCATGTCACCTTAAATACTGTCCTGCAGACGGTGTGGGGGATCCTATTGGGCAAGTATAATGGAAAAAACGATGTGGCATTCGGCTCGGTTGTGGCAGGACGCCCCTGGGAAATCGCTGGGGTGGAATCAATGGTGGGTTTATTTCTCAATACCATCCCGGTGCGAATCCGGTTTGAAGAAAACGAACTTTTTAATGAATTACTGCAGCGCGTACAGGAAGAAGCTGTTGAGAGTGAATCCTATCACTATTACCCCCTGGCCGACGTCCAGTCGGAAACACCTTTAAAACAGGATTTGATAGATCATCTCGTGGTGTTTGAGAATTATCCCATTGCCGAACAGATCGAAGGTGTCACCAAAAGCAGTGATAAACGTCATAAAGAAGCTCATTTTTCTTTCTCCGATATCAGTGCTTTTGAACAAAGCAATTATCATTTCAATATGATATTTGCAGGGGGTTCTCAGTTGGAGGTGAGAATAAATTACAATGAAACCGTATTTGCCGGGGATTATATCCAACGAATTGCCGGTCATTTCCAGTACCTTCTCCACCAGGTACTGGGGGATGAAACCCTCTTTATTTCCCAGTTAACGATGTTATGCGAAGAAGAGAGGGAAGAGATTTTGCATTGTTTTAATGATACGGCGGTGGAATACCCGTGCCGGCAAACGATCCATCATTTATTTGAAAGCCAGGTCGTAATGACGCCGGATAGAACGGCATTGATCCATGACAACCTTCATTTAACTTACGGGGAGTTGAATAAACAGTCCAATCAACTGGCCCATTTGCTGCGTAAGAAAGGAGTCAAACCCGATACCGTCGTGGGGATTATGATGGGTCGTTCCCTGGAAGCCATAAAAGGAATGCTGGCAATTTTAAAGGCCGGGGGTGTTTACCTGCCCATTGAACCCGATACTCCCCAAAACCGGGTTCTTTCACTTTTAAATGACAGCCGGGCATCGATTTTATTGTCTACCACCAGGGATACGGAAAGACACAAGTTTACCGCGCTGCAAGATGTCAATTTAATTGAAGGTGAGCCGTATATGACACCGGGGCGTGCCCAGATCAAAGATTTTAACGCTTTGCCCGTACCGGACCGCAGCCTGGTGGATTATGAAAAATATAACCGCTTTATCGGGCTGGCCCTGGTTAAGAACAATATCATCTTGCAAGCTACCCGGGGCTGCCCCTATAATTGCGCCTATTGTCATAAAATTTGGCCCAAACGTCATGTTTTCCGTTCCGCCGAAAATATTTTTGCCGAGGTGCAGTTGTATTACCGTATGGGAGTGCGGAGGTTTACCTTTGTGGATGATGTGTTTAATTTGAATATGAAGAACAGCCGGCGCTTTTTTGAACTTATCGTTGAAAACGGTCTGGATCTCCATATGCTCTTCCCGGCCGGTTTACGGGGAGATATCCTGACAAAGGAATATATCGACCTGATGGTGAGGGCCGGTGCCATCAGTTTCGCACTGGCGTTGGAAACCGCTTCCCCACGGCTGCAAAAGCTGATCGGCAAGAACCTGGATATCGAAAAATTCAGGGAAAATATCGAATATGTTTGCGAAAAACATCCCCACGTTATTATCGATCTTTTTACCATGCTTGGATTTCCCGGGGAAACCGAAGAGGAAGCCATGATGACACTGGATTTCATCAAGGGTTTGAAGTGGATTCATTTTCCCCTGATCAATATTTTAAAAATTTATCGCAATACCGATATGGAAAAACTTGCCCTGGACAACGGTATTTCGTTGAAGGAAATTATCCGGTCAGAAAACCTGGCTTACCATGAAATCCCGGGGACCCTGCCGTTTTCAAAAAGTTTTACGTTAAAATACCAGGCGGATTTTTTTAATGACTACTTTTTATCCAGGGAGCGCTTATTGCACGTGTTACCTTATCAATTCAGGGTTTTAACAGGAGATGAGATGGTGCAGAAATATAATAGTTATATTCCCCGGGAGATAAGGAGTATTTCTGAATTGCTGCAATTCCTGGGAATTTCAAAAGATGAACTGCGGGAAAAAGAGTGCCTTGATGAGAGTCGGATGGCAATACCTGGTTTTAATAAAAAGCTGGCGGAACATTTTCCTGCCCGGGAACCTCCTGGAAATGCGCTCAATCTCTTGCTGTTGGATGTGTCCCAATTTTTTAGCGGAGCCGTGGATATGCTCTTCGATGTGGTGGAAGCCCCGCTGGGATTGATGTATTTATTGACCTATTTGAAGCACCGGTTCGGTAATAAAATTAATGGAAAAATTATCAAATCCAGGATTGATTTTGATAATTATGAGCAGTTAAAAGACCTGCTTGAGCAATTTAAACCGGAGGTGATTGGAATTCGGACGTTAACCTTTTTTAAAGATCTCTTCCACCGGATCGCGGGGTTGATTCGCCAGTGGGGATTCGATGTTCCTGTTATTGCCGGGGGACCTTATGCCACCAGCGATTATAAAGGTGTATTACGGGATAAACATGTCGACCTGGTGGTGATAGGTGAAGGAGAGACCACCTTCGCCGAAGTGATTGAAAAAATAATGCAGCATGGTGGAAAACTTCCCGGGGAAGAGGTTTTAAAAGAGATCAATGGAATTGCCTTTATCCCGGGTAAAGAAAAGAGGCTGTCACCCTATTACCGGGAAATCCTGCTGATGGACACACCACTGGCGTTATCTTCGTCTTCAGCCCGTGCCGGTGACACGCCGCTGCCTGTCAACCAGGCCGGTGATCTTGCTTATGTGATGTTTACCTCTGGTTCCAGCGGTGGGCCCAAAGGCGTGCTGGTGGAACATAGGAGCGTGGTTCGCCTGGTGAAGAATACCAATTTTATTGAATTTGGAGAAGGGGAGCGATTATTGCCCACGGGTGCGCCGGACTTTGATGCTTCCACTCTGGAGACATGGGGTCCCCTTCTCAACGGTGCAGTTATTCACTCCATACCCAAACATGATATGCTGAATCCCAAGACATTGAGTAAAGCGATCTGTCAATACCGCATCAAAATCATGTGGATGACTTCGCCGCTTTTCAACTGGATGGTGGGGGCCGATATTGGCCTCTTTAAAGGTCTCCATACTCTACTGGTGGGGGGGGATGTTTTGTCTCCGGTGCATATCAATCGTCTGCGGAGACATTTTCCGGGTATAAAAGTAATCAATGGTTATGGCCCCACGGAAAACACCACTTTCTCTGCCACATATGTAATCGAGAGGGAATTTGATACCAAGATTCCTATTGGAACCCCCATTAACAATTCCACTGCCTATGTGGTGGATAAAAACTTTCATTTGTTACCCATGGGTGCTGTTGGAGAACTTTGTGTGGGTGGAGACGGAGTTGCCAGGGGATACCTGAATAACCCGGAGCTTACATGGGAAAAGTTTAAAACTTCCCCATTTGGGAAAGGCCGCCGGCTTTACAAAACCGGAGACCTGGCCCGGTTCTGGACGAACGGTACCATCGAATTTATGGGAAGAATGGATGAGCAAATTAAAGTTCGGGGACACCGCATTGAATTGGGAGAAATCGAGAACCATCTTTTACGTATGAAGGGGGTCAAAGAAGCTGTGGTTATTGCCAGAGAGACAGGTAGTTACTCCAGCTCCGAGGAAATCCCTGAGGTCCCGGACGTCCCTGACAGATGGCTCTGTGCTTATTTTACTTCTGATGAAGAGTTAGATATATCGCAGTTGAGAGATGTTATATCATCTCGACTCCCGGATTACATGGTTCCCCGGTATTTTGTCCGGTTGGCTAAAATCCCTTTAACTCACAATGGGAAACTGGATAAAGCAGCGCTTCCAGGGCCGGTTTTCCCAAAAAGTAAGGACTTTATTGCCCCCCGGGAAAGCACGGAACAGAAACTGGCGGATATCTGGTCGGAAGTATTGGGATTGAAAAAGGAAAAAATTAGCATCGATGACAATTTTTTTGATCTGGGCGGTCATTCGTTGAGAGCTACCCTGCTGGCAGCCAGGCTCCACAAAGAATTTAATATAAAAATACCGCTGGTGGAAATATTCTCTGCTCCTACGATTAAGGAATTAGCGGAATATATAGGGCGCACGGCGGAGAATAAACATATCTCCATAGCTGCCGTGGAGAAAAAGAAATACTATGCCCTGTCCTCCGCTCAAAGACGCCTGTTCTTCCTGGACCATTTCGAAAATATCGGGACCACGTACAATGTGCCTTGTATGCTTAAATTTAAGGGGAAATTGGATATAGAAAGGGTTGAACGTACGGTCAAACGCCTGGTTGAACGCCATGAGACCTTGAGAACCTCCTTTGCGTTAATCGCTAATAAACCGGTCCAACGAGTTCATGATCATGTGGAATTTAAGGTTGACGTTTTCCCAATGGCTGGAAAGGGCATCGAAGAGACGATAAAGGCATTTATTCGTCCTTTTGATTTTAATAAAGCCCCGTTGATGCGGGTGGCAGCGGTTGAATTGCCCGGGGAAGAGACGCTGGTTCTGTATGATATGCATCATATTGTGTCCGACGGTGTCTCAATGGAAATATTGATGAAGGACTTTAAAGAATTGTTTTCAGGACAGCAACTGGAACCGTTGAAGATTCAATATAAAGATTTTTCAGAATGGCAGAACCGTTTATTCGAAACAGGTCAAATCAGGGAACAGGAGGAATATTGGTTGAACCGGTTTGCCGACGCAGATAAAATCCGGCGCTTGAATCTGCCATTCGACTATCAACGGCCGGTGAACATGGGCTATGAATCGGACCGGTATGTATTTAAAACGGGGCGTGACGAAACCCTAGGATTTAAGGCGTTAATTTCTGAGACACAAACCACCCTGTATATGAATATACTGGCTGTATTGAGTATATTGCTGCATAAATATTCGGGTGAGGAAGATATCATTATTGGGACCGGTGTGGCCGGGAGGCGGCATACCAGTCTCCAGGATATTATCGGCTTTTTTATTAACCTGTTGGCTCTGCGGACTTATCCCGGGGGGAGTAAGACTTACCTGGAATTTTTACAGGAAGTTAAAACCACCAGCATTGACGCTTTTGAAAACCAGGATTTCCAATTTGAAAAGTTGATCGAAAAATTGGAGTTCCAGAGGGATTTTTATAGCAATCCCCTGTTTAATGTAAGTTTAACGGTTCAAAATTTCGAATCACAGCAAGATAGCGGTCACAATACCCCGTTTATCCCATTAAGAATGGACCATACTACCATGAATGTGGATATTAATTTTTTGATTGCGGATATGAACGAGGAAATTTACTTTAACCTGGATTATTTAACGGAATTATTTAAACGAGAGACCGTGGAACGATTGGCCGCAGACTTTCTAAAAATCATCGAGATCGTCAGCGGCGATAAGGAAATAAAAATAAGAAATATAGAGCTTTCGGATGTGGATGAAAAAGAAAAGTTGCTTTCGCAGATTCGACAGGATCAGGTGTTTTTTGAGCGAATGCAGGAGGTGGATTTTGATGAAATATTTTAGTGTACCTGCGGATTTTAGCAAACAAACCATTGATAAATACGCCAGACTCAATGAGGCTTATACCGGTTCTAAAGTGGTTGAAACCTATGGAAATATCACCGTAGATAATCGATGGGGATCAGGCAGGACTGTCAATTTACTACCTGAAGTCGGTCTGGATAAATTGGCTGAATATGTGTCCTATTCCAGGGAAAAGAATATCGATTTTAACTATACAATGAATGCATCGTATATGGGAAACCGGGAATTTGAGAGTCAGACGATTGCAGCAATTAAGACATTCCTGGGGGAACTCCATGAGGCGGGTGTGGGTTGGTTGACGGTTACCATGCCCTCTCTCATTGAATTGGTCCGGTCGGTGAAATATGATTTTCGCCTGAAGGCTTCCGCTATTTGCCAGGTCACCAACCCGGACAAAGCGCTGGCATACAAACGCATGGGAGTTGACCGGATCGTGGTGGATGAGTCCATAAATCGAGATTTTAAAACCCTGGAACGTATCAGGAACTGTTTCGGCAGCGGTGTGGAGATTATTGCCAACGTGATATGTTACAAAAATTGTATTTATCGCATGTTTCATTACAACCAGATTTCCGGCGATTCCATTGATCAAGCCAATAAAACCAGTTGTGATTTTTTCGTAAATCGATGTGTCCTGCAGCGGTATCAAAATATCTCTAACCTGCTGAGGATCAACTGGATCAGACCGGAAGATCTCCATTATTATACCGGCATTGGTATCAATTATTTCAAGCTGCAGGGGCGGCAGGCTGTAATGAGAGGAGACCCGGTTAAGGCGCTGGAGTATTATTTTAAAGAAGATTACGACGGCGACCTGATGGAATTACTGGATATGTTCGATCCCATGACCCGGTTCAGGGTCCGTATGGATAATAAGGAATTGACCGGCTTTATCGATGCTTTTTACAGGAAAGAAAATTTTTGTAAGAATGACTGCACTGGCTGCTCCTACTGTGAGACCTTTGCAAAAAAATGCATCGATTTTAAAAAAGCCAGGGAAGTTGTGGATATGGCAAAAGAATTCTACTGCGGGTATGATGATTACAGGCAGATGCTCCAGGATACGGAACCCGCTAAGCCGGTGGAAAAACTATTCCAGGACTATTCCATGAATGTTAATTTCGATTTCGAATAAAAACAGGAGGAAAAGGAATGAAAAAGAATGCGATATTTTCTTTAGAAGAAATGGAAATCGCAAAAGATTACTGGCTGAAGAAACTGGCTGGTGAAATCGGCGAAATAAAATTACCCGCTGATTTTGCCCAAATGTTGGACTATAAAAAGGTTCACCTGGACGTTTGTTTTTCCGGGGAACTGTCGAAAAAGATTTGTTCGTTGAGTAAGGACCAGGACCTGCTGCTTTATGTTGTATTGTTAAGTGCTTTTAAAGTCTTGCTATTTAAATATTTAGACCAGGAAGATATCGTGGTGGGGGCGCCGATTTATACCACCACGGGCGAAAGCTACGAATTCAATAAAATCATTTATATTCGTGATTGTTTATCCCGGGATATGCCCTTTAAAGAACTGTTAAAGGAGGTCAAACAGTCTGTGATCGACGGTTATAAAAACCAGCATTATTCGCAGGAAAAAATCCTGGAAATGCTGGGGATTAATCCCCTGGAAACTTCTTTTGCCAGGGTCCTTTTGGTGCTGGAGAATATTCACAGGAAAGAAACCATCCAGGAGATTACCGGTTCCCCGGAAAATGATATCACTCTTTTGATTAAAAGGAAAGGAAAGGAATTAGAGGGATTCATTGAATACAATGCAAAGCGATTTAAAACGGATACCATTGAACGAATAAGCATATATTATTTATATATTCTTGAGCAGGCCGTGTTGGATATAAATATCACCCTGGGCAATCTCCAGTTGCTTTCTCCGGGGGAACGGCAGCAATTGGTTTATGATTTCAACGCCGCTGATGGGATTGATGGGAGAGGGAAAACCCTCCATGGATTATTCGAGGACCAGGTGGAAAAGACCCCTCATCATACTGCGATTCATTCTTCCCTTGATTTAGGTCGTATTTACGAGGAACTGGAGTCCCCGGTAGTAGATATAAATCCCGCTCTATACCCGGAGGTGGAAAAATGTTGTTTTAAGAAAGGCAGGTATATCTTTCAAACTGATATTAAACTGCCTGGTAAACGAAGCGTATTTAAAATACTGAAAACCCATCGACACAACAGCGTTATTGTGAATACCAATGTGTTGAAATTAATGGAGCGGTTTGACGGGAAAAGAGACCTGCGAGGGATTTTCGAAGAATTAAAAAACCTGGAATTCAGCCTCCTGGTTTATTCGATTGCATCGGATGATATTCTTGAAATTACCGATCGATACGTCCGAAAGGACGAGATTTTCCTGGGTGGGCGCTTTGAGGATTTTAGCCGGGTGGTCAAATTGCTTTATATCAATCACCTGGTAGAGTTGGCGGACTACAATATTAGTGGTCCCCCTCCCGGTCCCGGGCCTCTCACCCCGCTGGATATCGATGAAACTGAATCGTTAGAGGATAAAGGCGTTCTTGATGATCTATCGAATCGGGGTGCCGGGGTATCCCGGGCGGATATCCTGCTGCTGGGGGATACCACCGGGATGGCAACCGTGGGGATGTTGTACCTGGCTTCGTATTTAAGGCGAAAGGGGATTAAAGCGGTCTGTCAATTTAAGGATACCATGCGGGATTCTTTTTCCCTGGAACAAAATATAGAAGAGCTCCTGGAAAAAGTCCAGCCCCGGATTGTGGGCATCAGTATGAAATGGTTTCCCCATATGACACGGGTCCTTGAAATTTGCAAAATCGTTAAAGCGTATTCTCCTGGTATTAAAGTGGTTTTGGGAGGGGATACCGTCTCGTATTACTGGAAAGAAATCATTGGTCATGAATGTGTGGACTATATTATTCGCGGAGAAGGGGAAGAACCCTTGTTCAAGATATGCGGGGGGGTGGAAAATATACCCAACTGCGTGTATAAAAAGAATGGAAAAATCATTGAAAACCCGATCACCTATGTCCAGGATGAAATCAATTCTTCGGAAATTTATCTATCTCACCTGGATGAGATCATTTTTCCAGAGTATTCTTCTATTTTTGGTATGTTTTTTATACATACACAAAAAGGGTGTGGAATGAGTTGTTTTTATTGTGCCGGCTGTCGTGCCGCCCAGGAGAAAGTGTTTAATCGAAAACGAGCGTATCAACGTGGGGTGGAGGAAGTTCGCAAAGATATCATCGAGGCCAGGAAGTATGTCTCTACGTTTATGTTTGAGTTTGAAGCCCCTGTTGGAGACCTGCTGGAATACTGTCGGAAAATATGGGAAGGTATTGATCTATCCTCTCATTTTTGTAATTTCCTCACGGCTTTTGCTCCTTCTCCCGAATTGATCGAGTTGGTGAACAAAACCTTCAAATACGTGTATTGGAATCCTGACATAAGCAGTTTTTCACAGAGGCACCGGCAGCAGTTGTTTTCATTGGGGCTGGTAAAACCCCAGTCCTCTGATGAAGCTCTCCTGGCTTGTTTTGAAGAATGGGATAAATATGATAATTGTGAGGTGAAAATAAACACCATATCCGGGTTACCGTATTTCACAGCGGAGGATATCAGGGTCAGTGAAACGTTCCTGGATAAAATATTGGACGGGTATTCTTCTCTTACGGAGCTGCATTGGGGGCGTTTGCATGCCCAGCCGGGCGCACCCCTTACGGAAGAAGCAGATAAATACAACATGCATTCGTATGCTGTCAGTTATGATGATTTTTTGAAGTATAGTGAAATGAACTTCAACCAGACGTCGGCATACCCGAATTTCGAACATGTAAATTATCCTTTTATATATTTCAATGATGAGGAATTAAATTCGAAAGTCAGTCAACATTACGTGCTGATGAATCAAAAGGTGGACCGATACAATGAAAAAAAACAGGACCGATTGGTGGTATATAACCGGTTGTCGTATGAAGAGTTGAACAACAGGGCCAATCAAGCGGCGGTTTTATTAAGGGAAAGGGGAGTTTCAGCGGGTCATATTGTGGGGGTGATGATGCCCAACTCTTTGGAGTTGGCCGTCGGCATATTGGGGATATTGAAAGCGGGCGGCGCCTATTTGCCCATTGACCCGGATTACCCGCAGGAGCGGGTTGATTTCATGTTGAAGGACAGCAGTGCCGTGCTTTTGTTGACTGTTAATGAATTAACAGACATTTGCCGGGATGCATCACGGCGGGATTCTACAAATCAACGGGCAGTTCGCAGCCCTCAACAGGCATCCGGTTTTGCCTATATCCTCTATACCTCCGGTACCACCGGCGTGCCTAACGGTGTAATGGTGGAACATGGGGGAGTGGTTAATTTTATCCTGTGGCGATTGAGGACTTACGGTTATACGGCAGAAGATTTGACCCTTCAACTGCTTTCCGCTAGTTTCGATGCCTTTGGAGCCGATTTTTATGCCAGTCTTCTCAGCGGGGGGGCGTCAGCGATGATCCCGGGTTTTAANNGCCGGACGATTGGTTCCCTGGGTGTGACCAATATGAGTGTGGTACCGGCGATATATCAGGTGTTAGTGGACACTGCCCGGGAAGCGGACCTGGAGAGTCTCAGGTTTGTGGTACTGGGAGGGGAGAAGAGCAGCCCGAACCTGGTTAAAAAGAGTAAAGAAAAAGCCCCTGGAGTATTATTGATCAATGAATACGGCCCCACGGAAACGTCTGTCACTGCGGTGGCCAATATCGGGATGGAGGAAATCGATACAGCCGTCATGGGAAAATCCATTGCCAATGTTCAAATATACATTCTTAACAGTGTTCATGAGCTGGTGCCTGTTGGTGTTTATGGGGAGTTGTGTATTGCCGGGGCGGGAGTGGCCCGGGGATATTTGAATAACCCGGAATTAACCGCAAAAAAGTTTGACCATGATTTATGGGATTTTCAGGATTACCATGATGAGAAAAATTATCAAAAGTTTTTGCGGGGGTCCAGGGGGCAGTTTTTTCAAAAAGCGCCCCCTGGTCGCCGAAGGCTTTACAAAACCGGTGACCTGGGGCGGTGGTTGGCGGATGGAAGGATTGAATTGTTGGGCAGGAGTGATCACCAGGTGAAAATCAGGGGAAATCGTATCGAATTGGGCGAATTGGAAACTCATTTGCTCCATCACCGGGAAATAAAAGAGGCCGTGATTATTGCCGGTCATGAAAACGAAACCGGGAATAATTATCTAAGTGCTTATTTCACGGCTGGTAAAAAACTTGATATTTTGGAACTGAGGAATTATTTAGGGGCTAAATTACCTGATTATATGATTCCCACTTATCTGGTTCAATTGGACGAAATCCCGTTGACCAGAAATGGGAAAATAAATCGAAAAGCCTTGCCCGACCCGAAATCCTTCGGGAAGGCAGTATATGAGCCTCCTGTGAATGAAATGCAGGAAATGTTGGCCGCGGTATGGCAGGAAGTGTTGGGAGTGGAAAGAGTGGGAATTAACGATAGTTTCTTCAGTATCGGTGGAGATTCCATAAAAGTCATTCAGATGGGCTCCAGGCTGAGGCAGTATGGTTTGAAAATGGAAATCAGGGATATATTCGAGCATCCCACCATCAAACAATTGGAAAAATATATCAAACCGGTGGATATCAAAGCAGACCAGGACCATGAGCCGGTGGAGGGAGATGTTCCGCTGACCCCCATACAAAAATGGTTTTTCGCTAAACCTTTTGTGCACGCCCATCATTTTAACCAGGCGGTGATGTTTTACCGGGAAACAGGTTTTGATGAACGCATCGTGGAAAAGGTGTTTACGGCAATCGTGGTGCATCATGATGCATTACGAATGACATATGAAATAGAGGGGGATCAAGTGATTCAGCGCGGCAGGGGCATCCGGGAGAAATTGTTTGACCTGGAAATAATCCGGGTGTCGGATAAGCCCGGGGCAACAATAGAGGAAGAAATCGAGAGAGAGGCTGACCGGATCCAGCGTTCCATTGATTTAAGGGAAGGTCCGCCGGTAAAATTGGGACTTTTCAAAACCGGCCGTGGGGACCACCTGTTGATCGTGATCCATCACCTGGTGGTGGATGGTGTTTCCTGGCGGATCATACTGGAAGATTTCATATCCGGTTACCGGCAGGCAGAGAAAAACGAAGAAATCCGGTTCCAGCCGAAGTCGGACTCTTTTAAGACCTGGTCTCGGGAATTGAGTAAATATGCTGATAGTAAGGATTTGTTAAAAGAATTGGATTACTGGATAAAATTAGGTGCAGTAAAACTGGAGCCATTACCACGTGATTATGGCGTTGAAAGGGAAAAGAAGCAAATGAAATACAGGAAATCCATTCCCATTAAATTCAACAGGGAGCAAACACGGAAGTTACTGCACGAGGTCAACCGGGCGTATAATACTGAAATCAACGATATATTGCTGACCGGCCTGGGAATTTCCATGAGGGAGTGGGGACAAATGGAAAATATCGCGGTAAACCTGGAAGGCCATGGCCGGGAACCCATCATCGATGGGGTAGATGTTGGCCGTACGGTGGGCTGGTTTACTTCCCAATATCCTGTGGTGCTGAAGATCGATGAAACGGATGACCTGGGGCTGCAGGTTAAATCCGTCAAAGAAACACTGCGGAAAATTCCCAATAAAGGTATCGGGTATGGTATATTAAAGTATTTAACACCAGCGGAGAAAACCAACGGGCTGGGTTTTGAAATCGAGCCTGAAATCGGTTTTAATTACATGGGGGAATTCCAATTCACCCGGGAAAAAAGCAGTGCCTGTAAACATGATGATCGTATGGATAATGATGCCTTTACCATTTCCATGTCTACCATAGGCTGCGGGGAGAGGATAAGCCCGGAATGGCCGATGAATCACGCGCTTGAAATCAGCGGTGAAATCACCGGGGGACGGTTACATATAATCGTCGATTACAATCGATACGAATATGATCGAAGCAGTATAAAAAAGCTGGCGGAAATTTACCGGTCATCTATTGAAAAAATTATCCAACACTGCACCAGTAAAAAGGAACAGGAAATAACTCCCAGCGACCTGGGTGACCGGGAACTAACGATCGAGGAATTACAGGATATCCGGGAAATGATTTCTTAGCCCTGCACAGGAGACAGGAGTAAGAGCAATGAGTGAAAAAGTGGAAATTGAAAAGATATACCCGCTTTCCCCCATGCAAGAGAATCTTTTATTTAGTTATTTAATGGATAAAGAATCGGATGCCTATTTTGAACAAAGTATCCTGCCGATTTCCGGGAAGATCGATGTGGATATATTGGAAGAGAGTTTTAACCGGCTTATTCAACGGCATGAAGTTTTAAGGAGCGTATTCGTTTATGAACGAATAAAAAAACCGAGGCAGGTGATTAAGAAAAATGTGTCTTTAAAGATCGATTTCAAAGATCTATCTCATATGGAAAAACAAAAAGGCCGTCTTTATTACAAAGCATTCCTCGGGGAAGACAAAAAGAAAAGATTTAACCTGTCCAGGGATTTGCTGATCCGGATTTTCATTTTTAAGACCGGGGAAGACAGGTATAAATTGGTGTGGACGTTTCACCATATCCTTATGGATGGGTGGTGCATCGGTATACTGTACAAAGATTTAATGCAGATATATCAAGCATTGAATAATAGGGAGCCGGTAAAATTGGCGCCCCCGGTACCGTATGAAAATTATGTTCGTTGGTTGGAGAAGCAGGACAGGGAGGAAGGTTTAAAATATTGGAGAACCTATCTTTACGGATATGAGCAGCCGGCAGGTTTCCCAAAATTTGCCAGGAAGGCAGCGGATAATACCTATCGATTGGAGGAATATCGCCTCAGGATCAGCGAAACATTGACGGGTGCTTTGAAAAAAATTGCCGGAGAAAATCGGGTCACTATTAATACGGTCTTCCAGGTTATGTGGGGAATATTGCTGCAGCGATACAACAATTCCAATGATGTGGTTTTCGGCATGCTGATATCCGGCCGGTCTCCCCGGGTAGCGGGAATCGACAACCTGGTGGGAGTTTTTATCAACACCGTTCCCCTGAGAATTCGAACAACCGGCAGTGTGCCTTTTGACCGGCTGCTCCGAGAGGTACAGGGTGAATCCACGGTGTCGCAGTCGTATGAATATTTGCCGTTGGGAGAAATACAGGCGATTTCTTCGTTACAATCTCATCTAATCGATCATATTATGATTTTCCAGAACTATCCGTTTAAACAGGAAAAAGATAAACCTGGCCCGCCCGTGGGGGAGAAAGAAAGTACCTTCCAGATAGGCGGTATAAAGGCGAAAGAACAGACTAATTATGATTTGAGTATTTTTGTGACTGCTGAATACGCAGTCCTGGTGAAATTTAGCTATAATTCGTCTGTCTATGAAAGGGATTTTGTAAAAAAGCTTTCAAAGAGTTTCATCCGGATAGTGGACCAGGTGGTGGAAAACCCTCAACAAAGAATTAAAGAAATAGAAATTATAGCGGAGGAGGAAAAGGGCCGGATTTTACATGATTTTAATAATACGGAAGAAGAGTACCCCCAAGAGAAAACCTTTCACGAATTATTTGAAGAGCAGGTGGAAAAGTATCCCGATGCCGCGGCATTGATATGTGAGAACCATCATATGACATATGGTGCATTGGATCAGCGGGCTAATCAACTGGCCCGGCAGTTGAGGGCCAGGGGAGCGGCTTTTGAAAGTATTGTCGGACTGATGGTGAATCGATCGCTGGAAATGATAATTGGGATAATAGGAATATTGAAAGCAGGGGCCGCCTATCTTCCCATTGATCCGTATTACCCGGTGGAGCGGATAAAGTATATGCTGGAAAACAGTGGTGCCGGATTATTATTAACCCGGGGGGAGTTACTCGGCCGATTTGAGGAAATTAACCTTGATTTTGACGGAACCATCATGGATTTATTTGATGAAGGACTGTACCGGGGTAACCCGGGAAAATTGGAGAATATAACCTCTCCCTACGGTGCGATCTATGTTATTTATACCTCCGGTTCAACGGGGAAGCCCAAAGGGATTTCCATTGAGCACCGGAATGTGGTTAATTTTATAAAAGGGATCACCTCCGGGATAGAATTTATCGCGGGGAAAACCATATTGGCGCTCACCACCATATCGTTTGACATATTTGTCCTGGAAACGCTGCTGCCCCTGACCTGCGGCGTAAAGGTGGTGATGGCCACCGAAGACCAGCAGCAGGACCTGCAAAGGCTCCAGGATGTTATACTGGAGAACCGGGTAAACATGGTGCAGGTAACCCCGTCACGTCTCAAGATGATCATGGACAGCAAGGAATATGGGATGTTCCTCCCGGAGATACAGGTGTTAATGGTGGGGGGGGAAGCGTTTCCCCTTCATTTATTCGAGCAATTGAAACAGGTGTTTACAGGAAAGATATACAATTTATACGGACCGGCGGAAACAACGGTCTGGTCGACGCTGAAAGATTTGACCGGGATGGAGACTGTAACCATCGGGTATCCCATATCCAATACCATGATCGAGATCGTTGACAGATATTTTAAGCTCCAGCCCATTGGTGTTCCCGGTGAGTTGTGTATCAGTGGAGACGGAGTAGCCCGGGGATATTTAAATCAGCCGGAATTAACCGCGGAGAAATTTTGCCCTGTCATCTATAGGTCCTATAAGTCCTATAGGACCTATATTTCTCAAAAGATCTACAAAACCGGCGATTTAGCCCGCTGGCTGCCGGATGGGGAGATCGAATTCCTGGGACGGGTCGATACCCAGGTTAAATTGCGGGGATACCGCATCGAGTTAGGCGAAATAGAACATCAATTGATGGGCTTCAGGGGCATAAAAGATGTGGTGGTAACGGTGAGAGAAGACAGCAGGGGATATACGTACCTGTGTGCTTATTTCACGTCGGAAGTCCCGGTCAAGCCGCCTGATTTGCGGGAGTATTGCTCCGGGAAGTTACCCGCATACATGGTCCCGTCGTTTTTTGTCCAGGTGGATAAAATCAAATTAAATCCCAATGGGAAAATCGACCGATCGGCATTACCGGCTCCTGAAGTCAATATCAGCGACGATTATGAGGCACCGAGAAATCAACTGGAGGAACAACTGGCTCAAATATGGCGAAACGTGATCGGCATTGAAAAAGATTTCCTGGGGATTGATGAAAACTTTTTCAACCTTGGGGGGCACTCGGTAAAAGCCACGGAATTGGCGGCCAGGATTCAAAAGGAATTGAATATCAAAATTTCCCTGGCCGATATCTTCAAAATTGCCACTATCCGGGGAATGGCACAATACATCCGGGACATCTCCGGGACCCGGTTTATGGATATCCCCAGGGCTGAAAAAAAGGATTATTATGAAACACCGTCGGCGCAAAAAGGCTTATTCCTTTTGCAAACAAAACAGCCGGATAATTTCAACTACAATCTCCCCAATGTTTTCCGATTGGAGGAAGAACCGGACCTAGGGCAACTGGAAGCTGCCTTTAAAAAGATGATAGAAAGACACGAAACATTACGAACCTCCTTTCATATCATCGATACGAAAATTGTGCATCGGGTTCACGATACGGTTGATTTTTCTATGGATTATTATGAGAGCAGTGAGGAAGAAGCCCGGGTCATTGTTTACAATCTTGTAAAACCCTTTGACCCTGGCAAAGCCCCGCTGCTTAGAGCCGGGTTGATCAAGACCGTATCCCGGGATTACATTCTTATGGTGGACACTCACCACATCATATCTGATGCCGCTTCAACCGCCATATTTATTAATGACTTTATGTTCCTGTATTACGGGAGAACTTTAGCCCCGCTGCGAATTCAATACAAAGACTACGTCGAATGGCAGCTCCGGGAAACAGGGTCCGGTGTTATGAATAAGCAGGAAGAATACTGGTTAAAACAGTTTGATGCTCCTGCCCCGGTTTTAAATTTACCCCAGGATTATCCCAGGCCTGGAGTCCCCTGTTTTGAAGGCGGTCACCGGGATTTTGAAGTCGGTCCCGATGAAACGAAGGCGTTGGCTGAACTGGCAATGGAAGAAAAAGCCACTATGTTTATGGTGCTTTTTTCAGTATTCAACATCTTCCTCTACAGGATCAGCGACCAGGAAGATATCACGGTTTTAATCCCTATCACCCGGCGAGACCAGGAAGATTTGCGTCGTATTATCGGGCTTTTCCTGAACCTTCTGCCCATTCGAAACTACCCGGCCGGAGAAAAAACCTTTAGAGAATTTTTAAAAGAGCTAAAGAAGAAAACACTGGAGGCCTTTGAGAACCAGGACTACCCTTTTGATGACTTAGTGGAAAAAATATCGCCAGCGGCCCACCGCAGTAAGCATTGGTATCCCATCACCAATGTGGGCTTCAGCCTGCAGGTAGGTGAAAAAAGCAGGACAACACAATCACCACCCAAAATCAAACCTTATGAATATGAGAACCAAACCACCAAATACGATATTTCCATCATGGGATTTGAAATAGAAGAAAAACTGGTTTTCAAATTGGAGTACAGCACGGAATTGTTCAAAAAGAAAACCATCGACCGGTTTGTTGTCATCTTTAAAGGGATCACCACGTCGATCCTGGAGAATAGGGATACCCGGTTGAACGAAATCCACGCCGCCCAATATTTACTGGCGGCCGGAACCAATGTTTTCCGGGAGGAAGAAAATGATTGGGTGCTTTAATAAAAGGAGAAAGACTGATGAGAACATATGATACGATCGAAAAAATCGACGTTGATGCTGCTTATAAAAAGGAAAAGGACTATTGGCTGAAAAAATTATCCGGTGACCTGGAATTCACTCATCTGCCTTACGACTTTAAACGTATTCCCGGTAAAGAAAAGGAATCACGAATTGAAACCGTGGATTTCCAATTTTCAGCGGAATTATTTACGGCGCTCATGCAGGTAAGTACTGGTGTGGACCCCCGTCTGTTTATGGTCCTGGCGGCAGGATTGGTGCTCCTGGTTCATAAATACACCGGCAAGCAAGACATCATCATTGGTGCACCCATCTCGAAACAGGAGTTTGAGGGCGAGTTTATCAATACAGTCCTGGCCCTTCGCCATGAATTGAAGGATGCCATGATTTTTAAAGACCTGCTGCTAATGGTAAGACAGACGATTATCAAAGCCGCGGAAAATCAAAATTACCCCATGGAAACGCTATTGCGGGAGTTAAACCTGGAAGCTTCTCCACACCATTTTCCGCTCTTCGATATTGCTGTTTTACTGGAAAATATTCATGACAGGAAGTACATTGAGCACACTGATGTGAATGTCATTATGAGTTGTCTGAGGAGCGATAAAAAACTGGAAGGTACGGTAGAATACAACGCTGCCCTGTACAAACAGGAAACCATTAAACGCATGATCAACCATTTTATGGTGCTCCTGGAGCGAGTTCTATCCGATTTAAATGAAAGCATTTCCAATATCGAAATACTCTCAGGACAGGAAAAAACACAATTATTGCAGGACTTTAATCAAACAGCAGCAGATTACCCGAAGGATAAAACCCTCCAGGAATTGTTCGAGGAGCAAGCTGCAGGGAACCCGGAAAAAACAGCGGTGATACTTGAAAATAAAAAATTATCTTATGGAGAATTAAATACCCGGGCCAATCAACTGGCCCGGATTTTAAGAAAAAGGGGTGTGCAAGCCGATTCTATCGTGGGATTAATGATGGGACGTTCCTTTGAGACCATTACCGGGATGCTGGGAACCTTAAAAGCAGGGGGTGCCTATTTACCCATAGACGTAGATACCCCTCAAAATCGGCTTCTTTCAATTCTCAGCGATTCAAATGCATCGATGCTGCTGACCAACTGCAATATCGTCAAACAATATCCGTTTACAGCCCTCCAGGGAATCGATGAAACACCTGCTAACCCCTATGTTACCTCAACGCGGCCGCAAATCACTGATCTCGATAATTTCCCCATACCGGATCGCAGCCTGGTGAATTATGAGAAATACCACCGCTATATCAGCATTTCGATGTTTAAGCGTACCATAACGTCCCAGGCCAGCCGCGGCTGTCCCTACAACTGTGCCTATTGTCATAAAATCTGGCCAAAAAATTACATTTACCGCTCGGCTGAAAAAATTGTTGAAGAAGTCCAACTCTACTACGATATGGGTATTCGCCGCTTCTCCTTTATCGATGATGTTTTCAACCTCAATCAAAAAAACAGCCGAAGGTTTTTCCAATTGATCATCGATAAAGGGCTGGATATTCAAATTTTCTTTCCCAATGGTTTGAGGGGCGATATCCTGACAAAAGACTACATCGATCTGATGGTGGAAGCAGGAACCGTTAACCTGGGATTGGCATTGGAAACAGCTTCCCCTCGTCTGCAAAAAATGATCCGGAAAAACCTGGACCTTGATAAACTGCGCGAAAACGCCGGGTACATTTGTAAAAAATATCCCCACCTTATCCTGGAGTTATACTCCATGATCGGTTTCCCCACGGAAACTAAAGAAGAAGCCATGATGACATTAAACTTTATTAAAGATTTAAAATGGCTTGATTTCCCTAATCTTCACATCGTAAAAATTTACCCGGGTTCCGATATGGAGAGAATCGCGATTCAAAACGGTGTTTCCAGGAAAGCTATATCCAGGTCACTCAATCTCGCCTTTCATGAGTTACCCGAGACGCTTCCCTTTGATAAAAACTTTACCATGCGCTGCCAGGCAGAATTTTTAGATGAATATTTCCTGCTTAAAGAACGGCTGTTCAATGTCCTGCCCTACCAGATGAAGGTCTTAACCGAAGATGAAATTAACCAGAAATACGACAGTTATTTGCCCGGGGATATCAAAACCTTTGACCATTTGCTGACCTATGCGGGTATTACCCGGGAAGAACTGGGAGTTGAAGAATTCTTCGATGATTCCTCCCTGGTGGTTCCTGACCTGGATGAGAGACTGGCCCGGCATTTCCCGCAAGTCGAGCCTGAACCGGGGGCATTAAGAGTTTTACTGCTGGATTTATCCCAGTTTTTCAGCGGGGAAACCGCTATGCTTTATGACGTGGTGGAACCTCCCCTGGGGCTTATGTACCTGATGACCTATATAAAAAAACAGTATAGAAGTCGTATTAACGGGAAAATAGCCAAATCCCGCATCGATTTCAACAGTTTTCAGGAATTAAAAAACCTGCTGGAAACTTTTAAACCGGATATTATCGGTGTCAGGGTATTGACCTTTCATAGAAATTTTTTCCATCAAACCTGTGCAAGAATCAGGCAGTGGGGATTTAATGTGCCCCTTATTACCGGCGGCCCTTACGCCACCAGTAGTTATAAAGCCATACTACGGGACCCCAATATCGACCTGGTGGTCCTGGGTGAAGGGGAAATTACATTCGGCGAACTTATCGGCCGCATCCTGGAAAACCATAATCGATTACCTGATGAGAAAACCTTAAAGGAGATTCCAGGCCTTGCCTTTATCCCCGGGGAGGAAAGAAAAAAAAGAACGCCAGGCCGGCAAATCCTTATGCTGGAATCATTAGCCGGAAGTTTAGCACGGGAACCCGGGGATAACCCGGAACCCGTAAACCTTCCCGACAGTTCTGCCTACATCATTTATACCTCCGGCTCCACAGGAATACCCAAAGGCGTGATGATCCAGCATAAAAATGTTGTCCGCTTGATGGTTAATAGTAAGTTCCAGTTTGATTTTAACAGCAGCGATGTATGGACCATGTTCCATTCCGAATGGTTTGACTTTTCCGTTTGGGAGATATACGGTGCATTACTTTACGGGGGGACGGTCATTATTATCCCGGTAATGGTTGCCAGGGACCCCCGGACCTTTTTGAAACTGTTGAAAGAGAAAAAAGTAACCGTTTTGAACCAGACGCCCCCTGTTTTTTACCATTTGATAGATGAAGAGTTAAAATGCCGGGACAGCGTGCTGAATCTAAGATATGTTATTTTTGGTGGTGATGCATTGATACCGGCAAAATTAAAGGCATTTCGGTCCAGATATCCCGAAACAAAACTTATCAATATGTATGGTATCACCGAGACCACGGTTCATGTGACCTTTAAAGAAATTACCGATAAAGAGATTGAAGAGAACATCAGCAATATTGGAAAACCGATACCTACTTTACGTACTTACATCATGGGCAAAGGATCAAAACTGCTGCCCATTGGTGTACCCGGCGAGTTATGTGTCGCTGGTGACGGCGTTGGGAAAGGATATCTCAACCGGCCGGAATTATCCCATGAACGGTTCCCTGGGAACCCTTACAAAGCGGGTGAAAAAATTTATCGTTCCGGTGACCTGGCAAGGATGATGGACAATGGAGAAATGGAGTATTTAGGGCGCATCGATCACCAGGTGAAAATAAGGGGCTATCGCATTGAAACCGGGGAGATCGAAAACCGGTTGATTAAACATGAAGCGGTCAGGGAAGCTGTGGTGATTGCCAAAAAAGAAGAATTTGATGCCTATCTTTGTGCCTATATTGTCTTAGCGAAGAAATGTGATGTACATGAATTAAGAGAATTTTTGTCTAACGAATTACCCGAGTTTATGATCCCCCGGTACGTTATGCAGATAGAAAAAATTCCTTTAACCTCCAATGGTAAGGTGAATAGAAAGCGGCTGCCAACACCGGAATTTATCCGGTCGGACAGCCATTATGCCGCGCCGGGAAATGAAGTGGAAACGCAGTTGGTGGAAACCTGGTCCGGGGTTTTAAAATTGGACAGGAAGAAAATCGGCATTGACGATAATTTCTTTGAAATCGGCGGCAACTCGTTTAATGCCGTCATGTTGATCTCTGCTGTTCAAAAAGCAATGAATGTCGCGATTCCCATTTCCACGATATTTGAGATCCCCACGGTACGGGAACTCTCCCAATACATCATAAGGACACAAAAAGAAAGTGTTGAGTCCATAAAAAAAACAGAATTAAAAGAATACTATGTACTTTCATCGGCTCAAAAGCGCGTGTACTTACAACAAATATTGAACAGGGATAAAGATAGAGAAAGCCTCAGTTATAATAATCCCATCTTCAGGATCATGGAAGGGGGATTCGATATAAACAGGTTTGAACAGACTTTCATAAAATTAATCCATCGGCATGAGAGTTTACGAACCTCTTTTGAAATGATCAATGGGGTGCCGGTTCAAAGAATTCATGAGCATGTGGAATTTGAAATTGAATATCACTGCACAGAGCGATTACAAGATCAGAAGTTGCCAACTGATTTCATCCGTCCCTTTGATTTATCAAGGGCTCCCCTGTTCCGGGTGGGTCTGGTTAAATTGTCAGAAGGAAAACATCTCCTGGCCTTTGATATGCATCATATCATCACCGATGGTGCCTCATGGGTCATTTTTGTTAAAGAGTTCCTGGCTTTTTATAGCGAGAGGCAACTCCCGCGCTTAAACCTCCAATATAAAGACTACTCGGAATGGCAGCACGCCCTGGTAACCTCCGGGAAAATAAAAAACCAGGAAGAGTTCTGGCTGAACCAGTTCAAGCGCAAAGAAGATATCCCGGTATTGAATTTACCCATCGATTTCGAGAGACAGAGCGTTCAAACGTTTGCAGGGAAAATCAAGGAATTTCAACTGGATAAAGACATTGCCGCCAGTCTGAAGAAGATTGCCATTGAAGAAGAAGTCACCCTCTATATGGTGTTGTTTGCCTTTTTCAATATCTTTCTTTCGCAAATAAGCGGCCAGGAAGACATTGTTGTCGGGATCGCTTCCGCCGGCAGGCGGAATGCAGACCTTGAAAATATCATCGGTATGTTTGTCAACACATTGGCACTGAGGAGCTTTCCCTCAGGTGATAAAACCTTCCCGGAGTTTCTGAAGGTGGTAAAAGAACAAATGCTGAAGGCCATGGAGAATCAAGAATATCCGTTCGATGATTTGGTGGATAAACTTTCTTTAAACATAAACAGGAAAGCCGGCCGGCAGCCGCTCTTTGATGTGACGTTCGGTTTACAAAATTTTTATTCCCCTTTCCAACGGACACCCGAACCGGAATCCGGCTCCCGGTTGAACGTATTACCCTATAAGCATAAAACCACCGCGGCAAAATTCGATTTAACCCTAATCGGTGAAGAAGTCGGAGATACATTGATATTTATATTCGAGTATAATGCCCAACTCTTTAAAGAGTCTACGATTGAGCGGTTCGTTTCCTATTTCACGGAAATCGGCAAAACAATAATCGATAACCGGGAGGTAAAATTAAGAGATATTCATATTTCTTACGGTTTATCCGATCCGGAACCCGCTCAGCCTGCCATCGAGTTTAATTTTTAATGCCGGGGAGCCAGCCAGGAGGTTACCTATGTTGGAAAGTAGTCGAACACAAGATCAATTAATGATCGCTGCAAGACAAAAAGTCAAAGAAAGAAAATACTGGTTGAATCAATTATCCGGGGAACCGGGTAAAGCCAGTATTTACACTGATAAAAAAAGAACTGGAGATACGGTTTCTATCGATGCAGTGACATTTCAATTGAAAGGGGAGGTGTTCGAGCGCTTAATGCGTTTAAGCGGCGGCGCAGATAAACCGCTGCATGTGATACTATTGAGCGCGCTTTTTCTTTTGTTAAACAGGTATACGGGAACGCAAGATATTATAATCGGGACCACTATATACAGGCAAGACCCGGATAGTCATTTACAATTCACCAATACTATCCTCCCACTTCGTAATCGCCTGGATGGAGCCGACACCTTTAAGGATTTGCTTTTACAAACGCGGCAGACCGTTCTTGAAGCCGTTGAACATCAAAGTTATCCCATGGAAGTCCTGGTGAAGGAGTTGAACCTCACCCCTGCCAAAACTCATTTTCCACTCTTTGATGCGGCCCTTTTGTTGAAAAATATCCAGGATGAAAACTACCTGAAGGGCATAAAAATCGGTTTCCTGTTTTCTTTTTTAAGTACAGGCAGCGGTATTGAGGGCAAACTGGAATATGATGTTTTACTCTATGAGAGGGAAGCTGTTCAGCTTATTACAGCCCATTTTAGCCGTTTACTTCAATCGGCACTGGAAAATCCAGGGAGCCCATTGGCCAGCCTGGAGATGCTGTCGGACCAGGAGAAAAAACAATTGCTCCGGGATTTTAATGACACCTATACCGATTATCCCGGTGATAAAACGATTGGTCAGTTGTTTGCAGAACAGGTAAAAAAAATTCCTGACAATGCTGCCCTTGTCTTTGCAGATAAAAAATTGACCTATAAAGCATTGAATGAAAAAGCAAATCAACTGGCAAGAGTATTGAGAGGCAAAGGCGTTGAAGCGGATACGATTGTCGGGTTAATGATGGAGCGGTCCATCGAGATGATAACAGCGATATTGGGTATATTAAAGGCCGGGGGAGCTTATTTATCCATTGACCCCGGGATGCCGGAAAAACGAATCCTTTCCATGATGAATGACTGCGGGGTCTCTATATTGTTGACTCAAACCCATGTTATTCACAAGCACAGTTTTACCCTGCTCCAGGGTCTTCAAGCGATCCGGTCAGAACCCCTGTTTACCGCTTCAAGGCCCCAAATCCTTGATATTGATCATCTCCCCATACCGGATCGCTCCCTGGTTAATTATGAAACGTACATTCAATATATTGGACAGGCACCGGTAAAAAATGTGATGACCCTGTTAGGGACACGGGGATGTCCATACCATTGTGCCTATTGTCATAAAATCTGGCCCAAGAAACATGTACCCCGTTCGGCTGAAAATATATTCGAGGAGGTTAAGCTTTTCTACGATATGGGGGTCCACCGCTTTGCATTCTCGGATGATGTATTTAACCTGGATATAAAGAACAGTACGAAATTTTTTGAAATGGTAATAAACAAGGAATTAAAGGTTCAATTCTTTTTCCCCAGCGGTATTCGCGGTGATATATTGAGTGAAGAATATATTGATTTGATGGTGGAAGCCGGGTTAACGGATGTTCCACTGGCACTGGAAACCGCCTCACCCCGACTCCAAAAGCTGATGGGGAAACATTTAAATATCGAAAGGTTTCGTAAGAGCGTAGAATATTTTTGTGAGAAACATCCCGGGGTGATATTGGAACTCTATGTCATGATCGGGTTTCCCACTGAGACAAAAAAAGAGGCATTAATGACCCTTGATTTTATCAAGAGTGTGAAATGGTTCCATTTTCCCTATATTTTCCTGTTAAAGATCTGGGAGAACACAGATATGGCGAAATTGGCCATAGAAAATGGTGTTTCCCGGGAAGATATCTTGAATTCCGATATACTGGCTTACCAGGAATTGCCAGATACACTGCCTTTTGAAAAGAGTTTTGTCATTAAGCTGCAGGCGGATTTCCTGGACGAATATTTTTTATCAAGGGAACGACTGCGGCATGTGCTGCCCTTCCAGATGAAGGTAATGACCGAAGATGAGATCGTTAAAAAGTATGACAGTTATTTACCCGTGGATATACGGTGTTTTGAGGATTTGCTCCAGTTTACCGGGATTAAAGGAGAGGAATTGCCGGCTGATGGTTTTGTCGAAGAAGAGAGTGTGAGTATAACCGGGTTGAATGAAAAGCTGCACAGACATTTTCCCCAGCACAGCGCGGATAAAAATGCGCTGCGGGTGTTGCTTTTGGATTTGACCCGGTTTTTTAGCTGTGAAAAAGATGTCATCTACAATGTCCTGGAAGCACCCCTGGGATTGATGTACCTATTGACCACCCTGAACCGGGAGTACGGCAGCCGGGTGAAGGGTAAAATTGCCAAATCGTCGGTGGATTTTGACAATTATAAAGAGTTGAAAATATTGATCGCTGACTTCAAGCCGGATGTAATCGGTATTCGTGCCATGAACCATTATAAGAATTTTTTCCATCAAACCACTGCATTGATTCGGCAGTGGGGGTTCAGTGGTATTCTTATCACCGGCGGGCCTTATGCCACCAGTAATACGACTACCCTTCTCCAGGATAAAAATATCGACCTGGTGGTTATTGGTGAAGGTGAAGTAACTTTTATTGATCTTGTTGGCAAGATCCTGGAAAACCAGGGAAAATTGCCGGATGAAAGGACTCTCCAGCAGGTTGCCGGGATTGCTTTTGTGCCCGGCAGACGCGAATCCCGGGTCAAATTTGCCAGGGAAATATTGTTTTTTGATGAACTGGAAGACAGGTTGGCTGCCGAATCCCCACACAACCTGGAACCAATCAATCAATCCGTCAATTTAGCTTATACCATTTTTACTTCCGGTTCCACGGGAAAACCTAAAGGTACCCTGACTACCCATGGCAATGTGATTCGAGTGGTGAAGGATACCAATTATATAGATATAGCAGCGGATGATCGGGTGCTGCAGTTGTCCAATTATGCGTTTGATGGTTCGGTATTTGATATCTATGGAGCACTGCTGAATGGTTCCTTGTTGGTGATATTAAAGGAAGATGAGGTATTTTCGCTGGACAGGCTTGCCAATGTAATAAAAAGAGAAGGCATAACTGTATTTTTTGTCACCACTGCATTATTCAACCTGTTGGTGGAAATGGAATTGGAATGTTTTAAAGGTGTTCGCAAAGTACTGTTTGGAGGGGAAAGGATCTCTGTGGATCACGCCAGGCAAGCCCTGGCGTATATGGGTAGAGATAGGATTATTCATGTATACGGTCCCACAGAAACCACGGTATATGCTGCTTTCTATTTTATTAATGAGATTCCCGGAACCGCGGGAACCATACCCATCGGTGCTCCTATAGCAAATACCACCCTTTACATACTGGATAGGTATTTGCAGCCGCTTCCCGTGGGTATTCCCGGGGAGATTTACATTGGCGGAAGCGGCACAGCCAGGGGCTACATGAATTGCCAGGAATTAACCGGGGAAACGTTTCTTCCAGTTTCCTATAAGACCAATAAGTCCTATAGGACCTATAGTTCCTCAAAAATCTACAAAACAGGAGATTTAGCTCGATGGCTGCCGGACGGCAACATCGTGTTTTTAGGCCGAATCGATTACCAGGTAAAGATCAGGGGATTCCGCGTCGAACCCGGGGAAATCGAAAACCATCTGTTAAACCATAAAGACATAAAAAAAGCAGCGGTGGTGGTCAGGGAGAAGGAAAACCAGGAAAAGTACCTGTGCGCTTATGTGGTGGCCCGAAGGGAAATTTCGTCCTCTCAATTACGGGAGTTTTTATCGAGAGATTTATCCGAATATATGATTCCTGCTCACTTTATTCAACTGGAGGCCATTCCCCTCACTGTTAATGGAAAAATAGATCGGAAGGCACTCCCGGTACCTGAAATGGAAAGAGTCGGTACTTATACGCCTCCCGGGAATGAGGTGGAGAGAAAAGTGGTTGAGATATGGTCGGAAATTTTAGGAATTGAGGCAAACGCCATCAGCATAAAAGCCAACTTTTTCGAGCTGGGAGGTCATTCACTCAAGGCCGCAGCACTTTCCGCCCACCTTCACAAGATACTGGGGGTAAACGTACCGCTGGGGAAAATTTTTCAAAACCCTACCGTTCAAGAACTGGCAGCTTTTATTAACAAAGCGGAAAAAGAAAAATACACTGCCATTGAACCGGTGGAAAAAAAAGAATATTACCCGATGTCTTCTGCTCAAAAGAGGTTGTATGTTCTCCAGGAGTTAGAACCGGGTAACACCACTTATAATATTCCATATGTGCTGTCAGGAGAAAATATTCACATCCCCCGCCTGGAACATGCATTTAAACAATTGATTTCAAGGCATGAGAGTTTAAAAACGTCTTTCCGCATGCTGGGTGAAGAACCGGTGCAGAAAATTCATGACCAGGTGGAATTTGAAATCGAATATTTTGATTTAACCACAGAGGCAGAGGGCACAGGGGGCAAAATTCATCATTCATCACTCATCATTCAAAATTTCTTACGTGCTTTTGATTTATCAAAATCGCCTTTAATACGCGTGGGTCTGATCAAATTGGAGCAAAAAAAGTGTACCCTGATGCTGGAGATGCATCATATTATTTCTGACGGCACCTCCATGACAATATTTGTGAACGAGTTCAGGGCATTTTATCAAGGAAAAGAGCTGCCGTCCTTGAATATCCATTACAAAGATTACAGCCAATGGCAGCACAATGTAAAAAACCGGGAATCCCTGGAAAAACAGGAGGCGTTTTGGCTGAAGCAATTCGAAGATAACATTTCAGTGTTAAACCTTCCCCTCGATTATCCCAGACCTGCCGCCCAGAGCTTTGAGGGAGACCGGGTGGAGTTTTCTTTGACTCCGGAAGAGACAAAACACTTAAAAGAAGTGGCCCTGGCAGAAGATTTAACCCTTTATATGATGATCCTGGCAATTTTTGATATTCTCCTTTCCCGGTTAAGCGGCCAGGAAGATATTATTGTTGGGACGCCGGTTGCCGGGAGAAACCACCCGGACCTCAAACCCATCATCGGTATGTTTGTCAATACCCTTGCGCTCAGGAACTATCCCCTGGGAGAAAAGACTTTTAAACAATTTTTAAAGGAAATTCGAAAGCAAACACTGGAAGCTTTTGAAAACCAGGAGTATCCCTTTGAAGAACTGGTGGAGAAAGTCCCGGTGGCCAGGGATACCAGTCGAAATCCGTTCTTCGATGTGATGTTCGTTTTGCAGAATTTCGAAGTGCAATTAGAAGAGATGCCCGGAAAGCACGTACCGGGTATGAAGCTGCGCCCTTATGAATATGAAAGCAAGACAGCCAAATTCGATCTCTTGCTGAGTGCCGTTGAAACCCGGGAGACCCTCTTTCTCTCTCTTGAATACTGTACAATGTTGTTCCGGGATAATACCATCCAGCGATTTACCCGATATTTTAAGCACATTGTTACCGCGGTGTTGGAGAATCCCGGAATCTCAATTTCAGCCATTGATATTGTGCCGGGGGAGGAAAAACAAACACTTTTATTCGAGTTTAACAATACCCGGCAGGATTACCCGGAAGATAAAACCATTTACGAATTATTTGAAGACCAGGTGGAACGAACGCCTGACAGCGTTGCGTTAGTTGGCAGTAAATCCATTCAATTGACTTACATGGAATTGAATCGGAAATCCGTTCAATTGGCCTGTTTATTGCAATCAAAAGGAGTCGGTCCCAACACCATTGTCGCCATTATGACGGAACGGTCCATTGAGATGGTGATTGGATTCTTTGCTGTATTAAAGGCAGGAGGAGCCTATTTACCCATTGAACCGGAATACCCGCAAGAACGTGTCGATTATATGTTAAAAGACAGCAATGCCGCGCTTCTGTTGACCGAACATGAATTATCGGATTCTTTTAAGGGCACGGCATATCGTGCCCCTGGAATTTTACCTGCAACCTCCAACCTGCACTTGTCACTTGCTTACATTCTCTACACTTCCGGTTCCACCGGGATGCCCCGGGGTGTGATGATTGAGCACCGGTCTGTGGTTAACATCCTGGTGGAACTGTTTAACCGATATCCTCTTCTTGAGACGGATACCTATTTATTCAAAACCCCGGTGGTATTTGATGTGTCTGTTTCCGAGTTGTTCGGATGGTATCCGGGAGGGGGGCGCCTGGCAATATTGGAAAACGGGGCGGAGAAAGACCCCCAAAAGATACTGGATACCATTGAAGCATACCGGGTGACCCACATTAATTTTGTTCCTTCTATGTTCGCTGCCTTCCTGGAGACCCTGGATAGGGAAAATATCAGGAAACTGACATCGTTGAAATATATTTTCCTGGCTGGCGAGGCCCTGCCGCCGGAAATGGTTATTCGATTCAGGGCATTGAATATCCATTCAGGCATATGGTTGGAAAATATATATGGCCCGACAGAAGCAGCCATTTATGCCAGTTATTATTCCCTGCACCAGTGGAAGGGCATTGGAAGTATCCCCATCGGAAAGCCATTGGCCAATGTAAGGCTGTACATTCTCAATGCGTATTACTTGCTGCAGCCTATTGGCGCTGCCGGTGAGTTGTGCATCGGGGGGCGCGGCGTGGCTGTGGGGTATCTCAACCAACCGGAATTAACCGCGGAGAAATTTCTTTCTGTTTCTAATATGTCCTATAGGACCTATTTTTCTGAAAAACTCTACCGAACCGGTGACCTGGCCCGCTGGCAGTTGGATGGTATCATTGAATTCCTGGGGAGAAAAGACCACCAGGTAAAGGTCCGCGGGGCTTTCGCATCGAGCTGGGGGAAATCGAAAGCCAGTTGCTGAAACATAAAGATATTAAAGGGACTGCTGTTCTTTTACATGAAGACCCATCCGGGGATAAATTCATTTCTGCCTATTACGTCTCAGATAGGAACGTGAACACGTCAGAATTGAGGGAATACCTGTTAAAATACCTGCCTGGGTACATGGTCCCCTCGCATTTTATCCCTATCGACCGGATTCCCCTCACACCCAGCGGGAAAATCGATCGAAAGACACTCCCCTCCCCGGAAATCGAAATAACTGAATCCTTTATTCCACCGGCCAATGAGATGGAAGAAAAATTGGCGGACATCTGGTCGCAAGTCTTGAGGATCGATAAAGGTAAAATAAGTGTAGAAGCCAATTTCTTTAAGTTGGGAGGCCATTCATTAAAACTCACTGTCGTCATAGCCGCGATTCATAAAATATTCGATGTAAGGCTCCCTTTTTCAGAAGCCTTTCGATTTCCTAGTATCAGGGGGTTATCAAAATATATCCAGGGAACGAAAAAAGAGAAATTTTCACCCATCTCCCCCTGTGAACAAAAAGAGTACTACCCGTTGTCCTCTGCACAGAAACGTATGTATATCCCCCAGCAAATGGATGTGGAAGGGACCGCTCATAACATGAGCATGTCGTTTCCCATGGAGGGTCCCATGGATATCCGCAAAGTGGAACAAACCTTTTACCAATTGGTACAGGCACATGAAATTCTCAGGACTTCTTTTATGGTGTTGGACGGGGAACCCGTCCAGAAGGTCCACGAACCAGCGGACATCCGGTTTAAAATCCAGCTCTTCGACCTTGAACCAAACCATGATACCAATCCCACCTATTTTACAGGGGAACTGCAGCAAATAGAACAGCGCTTTATAAGGCCCTTTGATCTCAGCAAAGTACCTTTGTTCAGGGTGGGATTGATAACGTTGAAGGGTTCGAACGTTATACTGCTGGTGGATTTACATCATATTATTTGTGACGGGTCTTCCATCAATATCATGAAAAACTACTTTATGAGGCTGTACCAGGGTAAGGTACTGCCCCCTTTGCGCCTCCAGTACAGGGACTTTTCTCAATGGCAGAACAGTGAACTCCGGGAAAACATTATCAAACAACAGGAAAAATACTGGTTAAGCCAATTCCAGGGTGAAATCCCTATCATTAACTTACCTTATGATTATCCCCGGCCTTTGCTCAGAACCCTTGAAGGCGATTTCGTTGATGTACAAATAGATGCCCTTCACAGCGGTGCTTTAAAGGAAATCGCTGCTAAAGAAGGCACAACCATGTTCCAATTGAACCTGGTTCTTATCAATATCCTGCTCTCAAAAATTACCGGCCAGGAAGACATTATCGTGGGAATTGTTACAGAGGGACGCATGCATGCAGACCTTAAAAACCTCATCGGCGTGTTTATCAACAGGCTGGCATTGAGGAACTTCCCGGGAAGTGAAAAAACGTTTATACAGTTCCTGGGGGAGGTAAAAGAAAGAGTTATAAAAGCCTTTGAGAATCAGGATTACCCCTTTGAAGAACTGGTGGCCCAACTGGGTATCAAACGGGATGCCAGCCGAAACCCTTTGTTTGACATTGCCTATTCATTCAATACTATTGAAAACGATACCGGTGAACTTCCACAGCAGGATTCAAACCAGGTCCGGCAGGAGCAGTCCAGACAAAACCCGGTCATTTCAAAATATGACGTTGAGTTTATAGCTATCGAATATCAAAAATACATGCTCTTCAGGATATTTTACGATAAATCTTTGTTCAAACGAACCACCATGGAAACAATATCGTCTTACCTTACCGATATTATCTCCCGTGTGGTTGAAAATAACCACATCTCAATAAAAGAACTCGTGGTTATAAAGGAAATATACGATCAAAAGTTAGTGATTCCCCGGGAAGACCAGGGGGATTTTGCGTTTTAATCCATCATACAGGTACACTTACACTGGAATTTATTCCTGAAAGGAGGTTAATCCATCATGATGAATAGAGACTTTTCTACAGAAGCAATGATTGTGTCCACCAGGAAAAATAAAGAAAGAGAATACTGGCTTAATCAACTGTCCGGGGAGATTGAAAAAACCACTTTTCCTTATGACCATATAAAAGGAAGCGGCAAAAAAGAGGAAAAAAACGAGATCACCTTCACGTTCTCCGCTGAAATGTGTTCCCGGTTGTTGAAGATCAGCAACCGTTCCGACCTTCGTTTGCATATGATCCTGGTAGCTGCAGTGGTGGGGCTGCTTTATAAGTATTCAGGCAGGGAAGATATCATTGTGGCATCTCCCTTATACAAACAGGAGGTAGAAGCTGAATTCATTAATACCGTCCTGGTATTAAGGCACCGGTTGAAGGATACCTGGACTTTTAAAGAATTGCTTTTACAGGTGAGGCAGGCCATCGAAGAGGCAGCGGAGAACTATGCCTATCCGTTACAAGTTCTATGCCGGCAGTTGAATATGCCGTTCTCCTCTCATGAGGACTGCCCCCTGTTTGATGTGGGAATCTCACTGGAAAATATCCATGATAAAAAGTATATCAACCATCTTCACTATAACATCCATTTTTCTTTTTTTAGAAAAGGAGAATCCATTGAAGGCAGCCTGGAATACAGCGCCGATTTGTACCATAAAAGTACAATAGAGCGGATTGGGAGTCATTTGACGCAGTTTCTCCGGGAGGCATCGGTTCATATCGATTTACCCATATCTCGCCTGGGTATATTAAGTGAGGAGGAGGAACAGCAGATTATGGGGGATTTTAACCGGACAGAGACGACATACCCGAGAACTCGTACCATCCCCGGGTTATTCGAGGAGCAGGCGGCAAAGACGCCGGATCGAGCGGCGTTGGTATATGAAGAGGAAACGCTGACCTANNAAAGCAGGAGGGGCATACCTTCCCATCCATTTCAATACCCCCCTTCGGCGAATCTCCTCCATGCTGAAAGATTGCAATTCGTCCTATTTAGTAACAAAGTCATATATTGCTGATAAACACTCATTTACCGCAATACTCCGGGGGCGGGCAAATGCTCGAACTCCCATTGTTACAGCCCCATGCCCCCCTATCAAACATTTTGATCAATTACCCTTTCCCGACAGTTCACTGATCGATCTTAAACAATACATGAAACATCCCGGGTTTTTACAGGTGAGTCATAGTATCTCCCTTCAGGCCACCCGGGGATGTCCTTTTAACTGTGCCTATTGTTTTAAAATCTGGCCCAAAATCCATATCTTTCGCTCTGCTGAAAATATCTTTGCAGAAGTTCAACTCTATTACAAAATGGGCATCCGGCGCTTCTACTTTGTGGATGATATTTTTAATTTTAACAAAAAAAACAGCCAACGGTTCTTTGAATTAATCATAGAATACCGGTTGGATGTCCAATTCTTTTTTCTTTTAAGGGGAGATATATTAACTCCCGATTACATCGATTTAATGGTAAAGGCCGGACTGAAACTTGTCAGGATTTCTCTTGAAACCGCCACCCCCAGGCTGCAGAAGATGATCAGGAAAAATTTGAACATCAAGAGACTCCAGGAAAATATCGAATACATTACTACCTATCATCCCCATATCATCCTCGAACTGAATACTATGCACGGTTTTCCCACGGAAACCGAAGAAGAGGCCATGGAGACCTTGAATTTTATCAATAATATCAAGTGGGTCGATTTTCCTTACATTCATATTTTGAAAATATATCCCAATACCGATATGGAAAAATTGGCCCTTCAACACGGCGTTTCCAAAGAAGCCATCGAACGAACCGAATCCTCGGGTTTCCATGAAGTGGATGATACCCTGCCCTTTGATAAAGGGTTTACCCTAAAATATCAGACCCAATTACTCAATGAGTATTTCCTCTCTAAAGAACGTTTGCGCCATGTCCTGCCCAAACAGATGGTGGTGCTGACAGAAAGGGAGATTGTACTTAAATACAACAGCTACCTGGGGATGCAGTTCGAAGATATTGATGAACTGCTGCAATTTTTGGGGCTTTCCCGGGAAGAATTGCGGCTAAAAGAATGTCTTGACGAGGAAAAAGTCCGGGTTCCCCATTTAAATGAAAAAGTAAAACATGCTTTCCCGGAAAAGAAACCGTTAGCCAATGCGTTAAGAATTTTATTGGTGGATTTATCCCGGGATTTTACCCAACAATCCAGGCGTCTCGGCCATTTCCTGGAAACCCCATTGGGACTCATGTACCTGTTGGGTTATCTCCATCAACAATTTGGGGCAAAGGTAAAAGGGAAGATTATCAAACCCGGGATTGATTTTGACAATTTCAACGATTTAAAAGAGATCGTGGATGAATTTAAACCCGAGGTTGTCGGCATCCGGTCATTGACCTTTTTCAGGGATAATTTTCATAAGACCGCGGCCCTGGTGCGGTTGTGGGGATTTAACGGCCCCCTCATTACCGGGGGTCCCTATGCCACCTGTGATTACGTATCCCTTTTGCAAGACAGGAATGTGGACCTGGCGGTACTGGGAGAAGGTGAAATCATCTTCGCGGAAATTATCGAAAAAATCCTGGAGAATAATGGGGAACTCCCTGGAGAAGAAATCCTGGCAGAGATAAAAGGGATCGCTTTTATGCCGGGGATAGGGAAAATGAAAAGAGAACAGCGCCCCGGGCTTGATATTTTTCTCCTGGATGAAATCTCAGACCTGTTGTCCCTCACTTCCGGAACGAATTTAAAGCCTATCAATAAACCTACGGACCTGGTTTATGGTATTTTTACCTCCGGTTCCACCGGCAATCCCAAAGGTGTATTGCTTCAACATCAAAATCTAAATAATCTTATTTGTGGATTAAATGAGCGAATATACAACCAGTACAAATTCAAGGGGACCTTGAATATCGGCTTCCTTTCTCCGTTGATATTTGATGCATCCATTAAACAGATATTTGCAGCCTTACTGTTGGGGCATTGTTTGAATATCGTTCCCGAGGCTATTCGCGTGGATGGTCGAAGGTTAATCGATTTTTATGAAAAGCACCAGCTTGATATTTCCGATGGTACCCCCCTTCACCTTCGCTTACTCCTGGAATGCCTGAAAGAGGGAGTACCTGTCCCCGGGGTAACCAATTTTATTATTGGCGGGGAGGCCCTGCCCCGGAAACTGGCCGGGGAGTTTTTGCATTTTTTTGAGCCCCACCTCACCTGCATCACCAATGTATATGGCCCCACGGAATGTTGTGTGGATTCCACCACCTTTGAAATTTCCGGGATCAATGTCAGCCACCTGGAAACGATTCCCCTGGGACACCCCCTGCCCAATCAAAAAATTATTATTTTGAATAAGGAGAATCGATTACAGCCTGTGGGAATTCCTGGAGAATTGTGCATATCCGGTGATAATGTAGCCAGGGGATATTTAAATGATGTGGAATTAACCCGGAAAAAATTCATGGATAATCCGTTTGTTCCTGGAGAGCGTCTTTACAAAACCGGTGACCTGGCCCAATGGTTACCTGATGGAACGATTGAGTTCCTGGGCCGACTGGACCACCAGGTGAAGATAAGGGGAAACCGGATCGAACCGGAAGGTATTGAGACCCAACTGCTGAAACACGAGGCCATTCAAGAAGCTGTAGTCATCGCCAGGGAAGGGGAAGGGACCGGTGAAAGCCACCTGTGTGCCTATATTGTTGCTGATAAAGAGATTTCCGTATCCCAATTGATCAAACACCTGACCAGGGATTTACCGGGATATATGGTCCCCTCCTATTTCGTTCAACTGGAAGGAATACCACGAACCCCGGGGGGAAAACTGGACGTAAAAGCACTTCAAGCTTACCAGGGTATGGCCCACACAGGAGATAAATACGCAGAGCCCCGCACCCCCGCTGAAAAACAAATGGTCAACATATGGCAGCAAGTACTCAAAATCGAAAAAATCGGTATTTACGATAACTTCTTCGAAATTGGCGGAGATTCCTTAAAAGCCATCCAGCTTATATCGGAAATGATCAAGCATTTTGATGTCAGTATGAATGACATTTTCAAGTATCAAACCGTGGCTGCTTTAATGGAAAATATCGTGATGAAAAAAGACAACCTGAAAAAGAAAATAGAAGAACTGCGAACGAGACTCACCTTACCTGTTAATAAAGTGACCGCAGACTTAGACCCTGTACAGCAGAAGATAATGGAAGAGCTCAGGACCTACCGCCAGCAGGTCAATCAAACCCGGATAAAAGGGTTAAAAGTTAAAAACAGGTACCGGAAAATATTGCTGACCGGTGCCACAGGATTCCTGGGGGCCCACCTGGCAGCAGAATTGTTGAAAACCACCAATGCAGAAATTTACTTACTGGTAAGGGGAAAATCAGTTGAAGATTCCACCCGTCGGCTTGAGCGAAGACTCTCCTACTACTTTGGGCCTGACTTTTATCATTTAAATGAAGAGCGGCTGCACGTGGTACAGGGTGATTTATGTTCCCCCGGCGTGGGGATGGATGATTCCCGGTTTAAATCCTTATCCGAAACCATCGATGTTGTTCTTCATTCTGCTGCCAATGTAAAACATTTCGGACATTACCAGGATTTTTATCAAACCAATGTGCTGGGTACCGAGAAGCTGCTTCAATTTTCAATGACAGGAAAACAAAAGGATTTCCATTACATATCAAGCTTAAGTGTCTGTTCCGGGGACGTAGAAGGAAAAGAGTACATGGTCTATACAGACCTCACCGGGGATGTGGGGCAGCAGCATGAAAATGTTTACATCAAAAGCAAGTTTGAAGCAGAGAAAAAAGTTTTTTCCTCCAGGGAAAAAGGGTTAAAGGCCTCCATTTACCGGATGGGGAACCTGGTGTTTCATTCGGACACCGGCATATTCCAGGAAAATATCGAAGACAATGCCTTCTATGCTAATGTTAAAGCCTTTATCACCCTGGGGGCTGTGGCAGATAATTTAAGACTCAGTGATTTTACCTTTGTCGATCAGGCAGCCCATGCAATCGTATTGTTAATGATGAGAGAACCTCTTTTAAACCGGAACTATCACATCCAGAACCACCATGCCTTTGCCTGGAAAGATATGGAGCGGGCCCTGGAGAAAGCAGGAATAAAAATCCAGTTTTTAAGGCCCAACCTATTTCTCGATTACCTGGTGGAGCAACTGGAAAATCATTCTCACCGGGCGAATATCGAGCGTTTATTACTCCATTCCGGGTTGCTGGAGAAAGAGCGAAAAAAACGCACCATCAACATGACCGCTTCGGATCAATCCCTCAAGCTGCTGGAAAAACTTCACTTCCAGTGGCCTGAGATAACCGATGACCATATCTTTAAAATGATCGTACACTGCCAGAAAGTGGGATTCCTGGATCAATGAGAAAAGAACAGGAAGTAAACGTAACAGAAACGGAGGATAACATGATACACTCGAATCAAAAGGGGATTTTTAGAGCGGCATCCCCTGAAACCATTGCCCTGATGAAAGATTTTAATGAAAAGAAAATACATACGTTTTTACTATCCACCGGCTTTATCTCCCCGGAAGCAGGCCAGGTGGGATTCCTTTTGAATGAATGCTTTAACCGGGGACGCATGAGTTATAAACGAAGGAGATATAAAACTTTTTTTGGTAATTCTCCCTTTGAAGCACTGCAAGGAGCCTTTAAGATTGCCAGGGCCCGGCAAAGCAGTTCAAATCGATACAATACCAGCGAAATCCTGGTGCTTGATCGCAGGTGGGAGATAAAACAGTTCGTGGACCCCCTGGAAAGGGGAAAAGAAAAAGCATTAATCCCGGATATCCTCCTTTTCAAAGAAATCAATGACATAAAAAAGCATTTTCTGGATATGGCTTATGCACCTGCCGCGGTAGTGCTTCGAGGCGTAAAGGAGCTTCCTGCTGAGGCCATCGAGGAGATATTTGCTTTATGCAGGGGAAAAAAAGTCGTCACGGTACTGGATGAACCCGATACCGATTTTACAGGCCGGTGGGTGTTGGACCGGTTATCCCAATTGCCGGATATAATTGTGACGGGCGCGGCATTAACGGGTTACGAGATACCTTTCGGGGCATTTTCCACTGCCGATGATATCTATTTACCCCTGAACAATTCCATGACCAGTATGCTGCATACGTCTACCTGCGGGGGAAACCGGCTCGTCCTTACCCGTATCCGTGATCATTTGCTTTCTCATGTTTCAATGTTGACCGATAATAAAGCTGTATATGCCTATTGCCGGAAAATAGAAGAACTCGATGAGACACGGAAAGAGGCGTATGCGCGATACATCAATCCTGCCCTCACACGCCTGTATGCCCGGGCAGGGTTGGATATCCACCCGGTAAACGCCCACGGCTCAACCTTAACCATCAAGGCAAAACAAGGAAAAAAAGAAAAACAAAGGGATATCCTGGATTGTACCGCCAGTGGGGGGGTGGCCGTAAGGGGCCATAATCCTCAAGACATTGTCCAGGAGGTACTGGAGGTTCATAACCCGGAAGAGAACTATTGGGAGAAATTGTGTGGGACATTAAAAGAGCACACCAACTTTTCTCATGTATTTCCTGCGGTAAGCGGTTCCACAGCCGTGGACATCGCCATTACGCTGGCCCTGGTGGCCAATAAAGATAAAACCCGCATCATCGTGTTTAAAGGAAACTACTCCGGCACCAATTTGCTGTCATTGGCCGCTACTGAAAATGAACCCTTTCGTCAGCCCTTTCTTCCCCTCTATTTCGATGTATTGTACATCGATCCCATGAATCAACGGGCAAAAGAAGTGCTTAAAAAAGAACTGGAATCTCAAAAAGTGGCATTGATCTGGTTGGAATTGTTCCAGGGACAAACCATGAGAAGCATTCCCCGGGAACTCCTGGATCTCATCGAACAATACAAAAAAGACAGCGGATATCTTATTGGCGTCGATGAAGTACTAACCGGTGTGTACCGCATGGGTGAATTTTTAGCTTTCAAAGGGAAAAACCTCTCCCCCGATATCATTGCCCTGTTTAAAGGTCTTACCGATGCCACCTTCCCTATTGGAACCACCCTGGTTTCCGATAAGGTTTACCAGCAAGCCCTCTCCGTTCATCCAGGGGTGGTAAACCTCCTGGAGAATTTATATGTCAATCAACTGGGGGCTCATATCTCCCTGCATACCCTGGAAAAACTCCACGATTCCGGCATCAACCAACACGTGGAAAACGTATCCCAACTTATTCTCACTGGCTTAAAGGATATTGCCGGCAAGAGCCCATTTATTCGCGAAGTGAGTGGGGAGGGCATGATATTTGGCCTGAATTTCGCTTATGAAAGCAAAATCTTGAAATTCATGGGGCAGCGGGCCCGGCAAACAGGCCAGGCCTTGTTTCCGCTGGTGATGAATCGTTTGTGCCAGGAAAAAGCCGGTGTCTTTTCCCATTTTACCCGCTTATCACCTGCGTTAACCATAACCAACCAGGAGGTCCGCTTACTCCTCCACAACCTGGAAAAGCTCCTGTGTAAACCATCCGGGATACTTTTTATCAAACTCTATTTTCTTTCTACTGTATACAGGAAATTGAGAAGGAGAAAAAGGCGTACAAAGCCTTCCAAATTCCATCAAACCCGAAATAAACTGTTCGTCCTGGTAAAATTTATCCTGGAATTATTTAAACCCAGGGGTGCCGCCGACTACTATTCCGGGTTGGGGGATGATGTGATTGAAGAATTGGACAGCGGGTTTAAGGACATTGGCAAATCCCTGTGGTTTAATAACGGGTATTGGAAAGATGCCAGGACATATCCTGCGGCATGCGCGGCCCTGGCAAAGCTCGTTTCCGATGAGGCAAAATTGAACGCTGACGATACAGTCCTGGATGCCGGCTTCGGGTTTGCCGAGCAAGATTTCTTCTGGCTTGAGTTGTACAACGTGGCCAGGATCGTGGGGATTAATATTACCCCTTTACAGGTGAAGATTGCAGAACAACGGGTGAAGGAACGGAATCTCCAGGGCCGCATTGAGCTTCACCTGGGTGATGCCGCTGATATCCAATTCGAGGATGAGAGTTTTGAAAAAGTGTTGGCATTAGAAAGCCCCTTTCATTTCAATACCCGTGAAGATTTCTTTAGAGAAGCCTTTCGAGTTCTTAAACCCGGGGGAATACTGGCAGCCACTGATATGCTTCCTGAGCCGGGAGCAACGGGTTCCGGGTTTTTGAAACGGCTCTTCCGCCGCCATGGTGCCTATCCTTCGGCCAACATGTATGATCGAAATGTCTACGCCCGGAAATTGAAGGAAGCAGGATTTGTAAATGTCTCGGTGCAATCCATTGCCGAATATGTCCTGGCCGGTTCCACAAAATACATCGCCATGCGGCAGTTAAGAAAACTCGATATGGAATCCGCAATCGTGGAACTTACCACCCAGGACATGGAATCTTCTCAATGGCGGGAGGTACGGGAAAGAGCCGTGGGTATTACCGATTATGTCCTGGTTTCCGCTCAAAAACCCGGATGAAAACAATCCTGAAAGAGGAGATGTGAATATGAACAGCGAAAGCAGCAGCAGCACAAGTGCAAGAAAAAAACACATCATGGTGGTCATGTACCCGGAATGGTCATCCTTTAATGCCTCCTTCATGCTAGCACGGCAATTAATGAACCGCGGCTGCCGGGTGGTGTATTATGTGATTTGCGCCCCGGGTTTTAAAGAATACATAATTGATTCCGGTTTCGAATATCAAGAGTTGAGCAGGGAATTTGAGCAAGAGCGAATGAAATATTACCTGGACCAACTGAACGAGAAATATAGGAAAATGCCGGGTTCCATCCGCATGTACCGGTTGAAGCGGCGCATGAAGTACAGGGTCCAGGAAGATTTATGGGCGAAAATGGAGGAAGTACTGAGAGAAGAACCACCGCACCTGGTATTACTGGACCCCATGATGTTGTATTTTTCAATCCCTTTTCTTAAGTTAAAGATTCCTATAATCAATCTAAATTTTACCCTGATCTCATTTCCTAGTTCCAGGGTCCCGCCCGTATTTTCCGGGATAATCCCCGGGAAGAAGAATGGCTGGCTTTCACACGTTCTCAATACAGCAGCCTGGGCAAAGATCTTAATGGTGCTGGTACGGTTAGAATTTTTTGATTCCCTGGCTTTACGGTTTGCCAGGGGGTTTACATCTAATTCAATCCAATCGATGAGAAAAGTAATAAAGAAATACGGCGGCGGGCGTTTACGGCGTACGGAATATTTTTCCAAATTAAAGGTGCCTGAATTGATCACCTGTCCGCGGGAATTTGATTTCCCCCATGCACCCGGGCGGGACTCAACCTGTTATATAGGTGCAAGCGTGGATATCTACCGTAAAGAAGAACCGTTGTACTGGGGGGGCATTGATAAACAGAAACCGATTGTATACTGTACCCTTGGTTCCTACAGTAAAAAATGGAAATACAGGAAAAAATTGTACCATGCCGTCATCAAAGTAATGGAACAGCGCCCGGGTTGGCAGCTCATCCTGCAAATGCCCGATGATGAAGATATTGAAGAATTCAGTCCCTTTCCCGCCAATGTATTCGTGGAGAAATGGGTTCCTCATCTAGAGGTCCTGCCCCATACGTCCGTGGTGATCTGTCATGCCGGTTTGGGAACCGTCAGGGAAGCTGTATATTTCGGTGTTCCCATGATCGTATTTCCTATTGAGAGGGATCAACCGGGTTATGCTGCCCGTGTGGTGTATCATGGTCTTGGCCTGCCGGGAAATATAAAAAAAATAACTCCCGGGATAATGAGCGAGCTCCTGGACCGCGTCTCAACGGATGACCATATCCGACGCTCCTGCCAACGCATGCAGCAGGTCTTTAGAGAACAGGAAAAATGCCTGAAAGGGGTGGAATTTATAGAAAATTTTTTAGCCGATAAATAATTAAACCATAGGGCTCTCTTCCTTTTTAACGTGATTAAATGAAATTAAAATGAAAAAGTTAAAAAAATTTTTCAACCGGCTCTTCTCAAGTGCTTCGCTGCCTGCGCATTCCCGTATTTTTGATGTGGAAGCTTCCAGGAGATGCAATATTTCCTGTAAATTTTGCCCCCGGGAAAATATGAAAAAAATAGGAATGATGGAACCCGGTACCTTTGATAATTTTTTAAAAAATGCCAGGCTCCGTTCCCACGATACCGTTACCTTTTGCGGGTTAGGGGAACCCCTTCTTAACCCGTCGCTCCCAGGCTTTGTTACTCAACTAAGGAATCGTTACCACCACTTTAATATAGGGATCATTACCAACGGTACACTCTTGAATCCACATACCGTAACCTCTTTGTTGGATGCTCAAATAAATTCCATTATGGTAAGTTTTAACGGGATCGATGCTCAAACCTATGAAAATTTAACCAAAGGTGCACGATTCACGGACACATTGGCAAAATTGGAGTATACACAGGGGGAAATTCTTAAAAGAAAAAATCCCGGCACCCGGGGCACCCAATTACTGGTAACGTTCATACTTTCAAGAGAAAATCTTCACCTGGAAGAAAAAATAAAAGCCTTCTGGTACGCGAAAGGTATGCGGAGTGTTCCTCAATATATGCATAACCGGGGCGGCTTCGTCGATATCAATGGTATTGGTATGTCCCCGGTCTACAGCGGTGAGCCTGCTGGGGCCCCGGTCCAATCCTGCGCCGTGTTTGAGAATTTTAATTTTATTGCCTGGAACGGAGATGTGCTGGTTTGCTGCCAGGATATCCAGCACCGGTTTGTAGTGGGTAATATTAACAAGGATAGTATGAGCCTCATTCATTCCCGTAAAGCACAAATCATAAAAGAGAATAAATGGCCGGACATTTGCCGTAACTGTACAGAACCAAACCGTCTTCAGCCGGCAGATGATACCGGCACATACATATAAAAATATACGAAACAGTAAAGCAAAAAAAAGGAGGATAAAACCAATGACGTTTAGAATAGTTGACAGGGCAAAATCTAAAAAATATATAAATGTAAAATTGGAGGGTTACAATGAAACAACCGTGTCATGAAGGAATTTTCAAACCTGCTTCCCATATCACCATCCAGTTGATTAAGGATTTTAATGAGAATAGAAAACATACGTTTTTACTGTCCACGGGATTTATTTCGCCGGAAGCCGGACAGGTGGGATACCTGTTAAACGAATGTTTTAACCAGGGACGTCCTGATGAAGAGCGAGTCAGGTATATGACATTTTTCGGGAATTCACGATTTGAAGCGCTGCATGGTGCCATCAAAATTGCCAGGGCCAGGTTAACCGGCTCAATGCAGCAAAATAGTAAAGAGGTCTTGATTTATGATCCGAAACAGGAGCTGCAATTAACCATTGACCCGCTGGAGCGGGGCAAAGAAAAAGCATTAATCCCGGAAGTGCAGTGTTTTAGAGAAATAGAAGAGCTTTTAAACCATTTTCACGAAATAGGGTTCGCCCCGGCCGGCCTGATCCTGCGGGTGGATAAGAACCTTTCTCTTGAGACGGTGGAGGAATTGTTGCAAATATGCAGGGAAAAAGGTGTCTTAACCATTATCGAGGAGTCAGACACCGATTTTAAAGACGGTTCAGCGCTGGTGAACCGGGTTTCGGTTTTACCTGACGTGGTTATCACCGGTGAATCGCTCACCCAATACGAAATACCCTTTGGGGCATTCTCCATGCGGGATACTATTTACCTGCCGATGAACAATTCACAAACCTGCATGATTCATACCTCCGCCTTCGGTGGAAACAGGGTTGTCCTTACCAGGGTGCGAGATTATCTGCTTGCCAATGTGCCGGCATTCAAAAATAACAATTCTATCATTTCTTACTGCCGGGAGATTGAAGAACATGACCGGGAGCGGATCAATGCTTATGCCAGTTTCATCAATCCAGGTTTAAAACGGTTTTACGCCCGAAGTGGTCTGGATATACACCCGGTTAACGCCCATGGGTCCATCTTAACCGTTAAAGAAGGAGAAAAGGAAAGGAAGATTATCGATTGTGCATCGGCAGGAGCCATAACGGTGAGAGGACATACACCCGGGGATATCGTCCCTGAAGTACTGGACCTCCACAACCCGGAGGAAAACTACTGGGAAAAATTGTGTCAAACGCTCAGGGAGAAAACCGGCTTTTCTCATGCCTTTCCTGCTGTGAGCGGTGCCTCTGCTGTTGAAATTGCCATGACCCTGGCCATGTTGGCCAATAAGGATAGAACTCGCATCATTGTTTTCAATGGCAACTTTGCCGGCACAACCCTGTTATCACTGGTAGGTTCCCAGGAAGAAAGTCTTCGCCAGCCTTTTTTCCCCCTGTATTTCGATGTGCTTTACATCGACCCCATGAGCCGCATGTCAAAAGAAGTCTTGAAAATGGAGTTAGAATCCCAAAAAATAGCCCTGGTCTGGCTGGAGGTCTTCCAGGGGCAAACCATTAGACATATTCCCCGGGAGTTTTTAGACCTTATCCGGGAATACAAAGAAAAAGGTGGTTATATTGTGGCAGTGGATGAAATTTTAACCGGCATATATCGAATGGGAGAATTCCTGGCTCATAAAGAAACAAACCTCTCCCCGGATATCATTACCTTAAGTAAAGCCCTTACCGATGCCACATTTCCTTGCAGTGTCGCCCTGGTTTCTTCCGATGTATACCAGGGGGCCCTTTCATATAAACCGGAAGTGGTAAACTACCTGGAAAAATTGTACCTGAACCAATTGGGATCGCACATTGCTTTGCATGTCCTGGAGAAACTTTCTTCTGCGCATATCGATATCACAAACCATGTGAAGCATATCTCGCAAATTTTACGGTCAGGATTAACAAAAATTGCTGAAAAGTCTCCTTTTATCAGGAAGATAGATGGGGAAGGGCTTATATTTAGCTTCCATTTCAATTATGACATGAGAATATTGAAATTTTTCGGTGCCAATGCCAATGCAGTGGGCCGAATATTATTTCCTCTGTTTATGTTTCGTCTCTGCCAGGAAAAAGCCAACGTCTTCTTAATTTTAAATCGTTGTATGCCGGCTTTAACCATTACCGAGGAAGAGGTTCACTTGTTAATAGAGAACCTTACCAGGCTTTTTTGTGGCTTTTCCGGGAAATTTTTTATTCGCACCCGTTTTCCCCGCTATATATTAAGAAAGCTCAGGAAAAAAAGAAAACGAATAAACAGGCCAGAAAAAACAGAAAAATAAAAAAAACGAAAAAATGAAAAAAGGAGATAGTCTATGAAACGATCAATTTTTGTTTTGTTCTTGACGGTTTGTATCGGTATCGGTGCAGGTCTTGTGTCGGCTGCACAAGCAAAAGTGGTGGACTTACCCGGCCTCCTCAGACCCTTAACCGTAACTGCAGACAAAAGTCAAATCTATATCACTGAAGAAGCAGCCATATATATATATTCGTTAACGAATTTCAGGCTGATTAAGAAGTTTGGCCGCAAAGGCGAAGGACCCGAGGAATTTAAAACGATACCCAACCTGCCCGTGGTTGTTAATGTCCGAACCAATGACCTTATTGTAAACAGCATTGGCAAGGTCTCCTATTTCACAAAAGAGGGGACATTTAAAAAAGAAATTAAAACCCCGGGCGGGTTTAACGTGGTATTTATTCCCATTGGGGAAAAATTTGTAGGAACAGGACTTCTCCAGGAGAATAAAACCAATTATCTAACCCTCAATCTCTATGATGCCAATTTAAAAAAAATTAATGAAATTTACCGGACATTATACCAGCAGCAGCCCGGTCAAACGGGGATCCAGGTAAGCGAGAAGTCTTTCGACTGCGATGTCTATGATAACAAAATATTTATCAGCGGCGCTAAAGAATTCGTTATCGATGTATTGGACAGTGAGGGCAAACCATTATATTCCATAAAGCAGGAATATGAACTGATAAAATTTACAGGGGAAATGAAAAATATGGTGCTGAATCATTTAAAAACAGATCCCGATACAAAACCTTATTTTGAAATGATTAAATGGCGATTGAAATTCCCCGATACCTTACCGGCCATCTTTAACCTGTTTGTTTCAAATCAAAACGTATATGCTATAACCAATAAAACAGGGGAGAATGAAAAACCGGGAGAAAAAAAAAGAGAAGTATATATCTTCGAGGTTAAAGGAAAATTTCTAAAGAAAGTGTTCCTTCCTATTTATGAGAGTGGCATCGAACCATTTCCCTTTTGCATTGAAAATAAAAAACTGTATCAATTGGTGGAAAGAGAAAGTGATGAAGTCTGGGAACTGCATATCACCGACATCGAATAACATTAACCCGGTTAAGCTGAACATCCCGATTCTCTCTGTGTGTGCGGCGCTGCTTTCTTACATGAACCTGGCGGTTCCCCCGGCATCGTCCGGGATGATACCAGGGAGGACAAATCCATGCATAAACCATATTTTCCCGCGCAAAGTTCTATTTTATGCAGCCAGGCATTACTGGAAAGAGTCGTAAGCCGATATCCATTGGAATCGCCGCTGGAATGTCATTTATTCAATACCCATTTGAATCATGTTTACCTGGTGCGGAGCGGAACCTCGACGTATTACCTGCGAATTCCTTTGTATGACTGGCGAACCCGACAGGATATAGAAGAAGAAATCCATCTGCTCAATTATTTACAGGACAATGGCGTTTCGACAGCAAGGCCCGTTAAAGATAAAGACGGACACTGCATTCAACCCCTTCATGCACCGGAAGGCATTCGCTTTGCCGTTTTATTTACCAATGCCGGGGGAAAACCCTGCGATATCTCCGACAAAAAGCAAAATTACCGGTTTGGGGAAATTATCGGCAGAATACATCGCCTTACGGATAAAATGAATAAAAAATATAACAAATTTCACCTTGACCTGGACTATTTACTGGAAAAACCGGTGGAACGGATGTGCCGGTTCCTGCCCCACAAAAAATACCTCACATATTACCTGAAGGAAATTAAAGAAAACCTGGAACGTGAGGTGGAGCGATTGCCCAAAACCACACCGGGATATGGAATCTGTCACGGCGACCTTCATATGAGAAATATCCATTTCGACCGTCACCTCAATCCCACGATCTTCGACTTCGACTGCTTCGGATATGGTTGGCGGGGATATGAGATCGGTTCTTATCTTTACAATTTGATACACACACCCAAAGCCGCGGCCAACCGGGTGAATTGGCGGAAAGCCTTTGATGAATTTTTAACCGGCTATGATGGTGAAAACGTCCTGACCCATGAAGAATTTAATACCATCAAGATATTTGCAGTGATCCGGCATATATGGGCCATCGGGCTTAATTTCCTTTTACATAAACATAATGGAATCAAGGTAATCATGGAGGGTAAATTTGTCGATGAAAACATTGGTAAAATTAAAAACTATACAAAAGAAATTGACTTTTTCCGGCGTTTGTAATAATACCATGATAAACCCGGACCAAAGGAGAACATCTCCATGACAGGTACAGATCAATACTTTCCCGTACAAAGTACCATTCTATCCAGCCGGGATTTATTGGCTGAAGTAGCGAGTAGATACCCATTGGAACCACCCCGGGAATGTCATTTGTACAGTGCACATTTGAATCATGTTTACATCGTTAAGAGTAAATTCTCCACCTATTACCTCCGGGTCAACCGGCACCAGTGGCAAACCCGACAGGATATAGAAGAAGAAATCGATCTCCTGCATCATCTCCATCACCATAATATCCCCGTTGCCATGCCGGTTAGAACCAGGGAAGGGCAATATCTGCAAATCATTAATGCACCGGAAGGTGAACGCTGCGCCGTGTTATTTAACAATGCCGGGGGAACCCCCTATAATATCCTGGACAGCAGGCAAAGTTACCTGTTTGGAAAACTGGCCGGAAAGATGCACTGCTGTATGGATAAAATCGATACCCGGTATAAAAGATATCATCTCGACCTGGAATATCTAATGGATGAGCCCATTGACAGGATTTGCCGGGTGATCCAACACCGGCCGGCAGATATCGATTTCTTAAAAGCCGTCGCCCGGGAAGTGAAGCACCGGCTCGAAAAAATTCCCCGGGAAAAACCGGCATATGGAATTTGCCACGGCGATCTGAATACAAAAAATATTCGTTTTGACCGTAACATGAAATCCACTCTCTTTGACTTCGACTGTTTTGGATACGGGTGGCGGGCATATGATATCGGTGTTTATCTTTACAGTTTGCTCCAGATGCAGGATTTCAACACCGATAAAATAAAGTGGATGGAAATCTTTAATGAATTTTTAATCGGCTATAACGAACAAAAAACGCTGAGCAGCGAGGAATTTAAAGCAATAAAAATATTCGGATTGATCCGGTTTATATGGGGATACGGCCTCACCATACTCTTTAATAAATATCGAGGCATTCGCTTAACCCATGACGATTCATATATTGATGAAAACATGCGATTGATTAAGAATTTCATCAAAGAGGTTAAAACTTTGTAGATGAAAGGAGAAAAGGCTAATGAACCTCAAGATAATCTCATCTTTTATTATTTCCGTTGGAATCCTTTTTTCCCCGGGCTGCCGGTCTGCGGTCTCCACCGCCATGACTGCCCAAAAAGCAAAACCGGCATGTATTATCATTTACGGCGATACCCAGGAAAATAACCATATCCACCGCCAGCTCGTGGATTCCATGATAATGTTGAATCCGGCAGCGGTTTTTCACACCGGGGACATGGTAATGCATGGTGAAAATGAAAACCATTGGAAGGCTTTCAACACGATTACGGCACCGCTTCTAAAAAAAACAAAATTCTACCCGGCCCTGGGAAATCATGATTTTAATTCGCTTTTATATTTTGATAATTTCGAATTACCCAATAATGAACAATGGTATTCCGTAGACATCGGTAATATTCACTTTATCGTCCTGGACACCAACTGGCACATTTTCAAGCATTCGCAGCAGTATGAATGGTTGGTAAATGATTTGAAAACGATCAAACCTCACATAACCTTCAGAATTGTTGTTCAACATCACCCCCCATTCAGCTCCGGTCATCATCGCTTAGACGAAAAACACCTGGGAGATTCCATTGTTCCATTATCTGAAAAATACGGTGTGGATATGGTATTCTCCGGTCATGATCATATATATGAAAGGCTTTACCATAATAACATATTTTATATTGTTACTGGCGGAGGCGGCGCCGTATTGTACGATAAAACCCGCGAAATCCCGCAAAGCCAGGTATTTTTTAAAAAACACCATTTTTGTGTACTGTATCCGGAGGACAGCCGATTGGTGGTGAAGGTCTTCGATAAGGACATGAAACTCATTGATTCCTTTAGAAAATCAAAAAAATAAAAGGAGAAATAAAAAATGATAAAGAATACAGCAATTATCATGCTTATTGTGTTTTGTATGGTCAACATCTGTTTTGCCGGTGAGCCTGACCAGGAGAGCAGCCTTCCCCAAAATATTGAGGGGATCTGGCTTGGAACCCTGATTTCAGGTAATCAAAAGCTGAGAATCGTATTTAGAATAAAAAAGAATCCGGATGGCAGCTTAAAAGCTGAAATGGATAGTATTGACCAGGGGGCAACAGGATTCCCGGTGGATGAGGTTCATTTCCACGAGGGTGTTTTAAAGATTCAAATATTGGCTATTAATTCAGCTTATGAAGGTAAGTTCAATGATAAGGTTTCTGCCTTTGAGGGACGATGGTCACAGGGGGCCTTAAATTTGCCTTTGCTGCTGAAAGCTGTGGATAAAGCCCCTGAACTGCCGCTTCGTTATCGCCTGGAACCGATAAAACTGGACCACAAAATCTACGATCAATATGTAGGTAAATACCAGTATAAGCCGGAAAAAATCTTTAAAATTATAAAGGAAGGCAAATGCTTATACTCCCAATATAAAAAACAACCCTGGATTGAAATGTTTCCCCTCTCTGAAACAAAATTTTTTTTCAGGAAGTATGATGGAGATATTACTTTTATCAAGGATGATAAAGGGAATGTCACTGAAATGATTTACCGCTTTCGAAGTAAAAAATTGAGGGCGGTAAAAATAAAGGAATAGTAGACCTTATTCCGGCTGTTTTTTCCCGATACACGAAACAAATTAATCTTCCAGACAGTCAATCGTCTGATTTTCAACGGTGCCACGTTGCCGCAACTGACGGCTAGCCAGGTTCGCAGGGGTGGAAATGAATAAAGGAATAAAGTACCAGGTAAATAATTTGCTTAACGCTTTTTCAAAGTCAACCTCAAAAAATGGTTATAACAATAAGACCTTAAAACCTCCATCCAAGCAATATACTGATTGAATAATGTTTCGTTTGGTATTTAATGCCACGTATTAACTTGCCATCTTCAAAATAATCCTCTGTATCCTTAGTATTGTCTGTTAGATCAAAACTATAGCGGATTCCAGCTATAAATGAACCTTTCTCAAACTCAAGACCGCAGGCTACTCCATAATTGAAGCGGTTATATATGTTGTTTCCTTCTTTTAAAATATCAATTTCATAAGGCTCAAGTGCAAAAAAGTCAATGGCTTGGCTAAGAATTTGGTGCCCTTTTAGCAGGTAAGAAATATAAGGACCGGCAAAGACTTGGAACATTGATATTTTATACTTCAGTAATATAGGTAGTTGTATCACATCTAATTTCTGGTGACTTTTCAATTCTCCTAGTTCTCCTTCGGATGTTCCAAAAATTGAAAGAAAGTCCGGGTTCCAGTCATAATCGGTTTTAGTTCGTATATAGTAAATCTCAGGTTGGATTTGGAATTTGGCAGATATATCAAAGGTATAAAACACTCCGAAAGAAAATCCTAAATCCTTTTTAACTATTGAAGGTTCGTCTAATACAGATACAGATTCCCCCGGAAGGTTTTGGACATAATTGGTAAAATTTAAGCCCAATTTCAATCCAAATGATTTGGAATGCAAATTGGTACTGAAAATCGCCAAAATACTAACCGCTAAAACAATCAAAACCTTTTTCATAATTCCTCCTATCTATTTTTATATTAATTATTAATAAGCTGCTGCCGAGGAATACAGGTTTCATTCATTGGCCTATTATAATGAGAAATAGACTTTCTGTCAAAAGGTAAAAATACTCAAATTTTATTTTCCGGTGAAAAATGTGAAAATGTGCACGGTGCATGACAATCTGACTTTATTGTTGCATCCTTATTGGTAATACAATAATGGTTAACCTCCGCCCGAAGGGCACCTATTTATTTTCTTCGCGTCCCTTTGCGTGCCTTTGCGGCTAAAATATAGAATTCCTGATTTATTCTCTTAGCATTGAAATATTGTGATAATTTTCTTATAATTTCCCTGTGAATAAAAATGGATAAAGCGTCCCGAATATTCCAGGTTTTTGTAAAACCCATCGGCTCCATCTGCAACCTGGACTGTCATTATTGTTACTACCTGAAGACAGCATATCTCTACCCGGAGGCCGAAGTCTTTCGTATGCCTGAGGTTATCCTGGAGGAATACATTGTCCAGCACATCGAAGCTTGCACCGAACCGGTGATTCGCTTTTCCTGGCATGGTGGGGAACCTACCGTCCTGGGGCTGGATTACTTCCGTAAAATTGTGGCCTTGCAGCGCAAACATCAGCCCCTTGACTGGCGCATTACCAACGGTATGCAGACCAACGGCACCCTACTGAATGAGGAATGGTGCCGATTTTTGGCGGCAGAGGGTTTTGTGGTGGGGCTTAGCCTGGACGGTCCGCAAGAATTGCATGACCAATACCGCCTCACCAAAGGAGGAAAACCCACTTACGAGCAAACGATTCGTGGGTATGAACTCTTGCAGCAGCACGGGGTCTATACCGATATCCTGTGTGTGGTGAATGCCCATAATGTCCGGTACCCCTCCCGGGTTTACCGCCTTTTCAAGCAGATCAAGGCCCCATACGTGAGTTTTCTGCCCCTGGTGGAGCCGCAGCCGGAAGCCGAAGGAGGCATAAGCAGCCGCACTGTGCCTGCAGAAGCCTTTGGTGCTTTTCTCTGTTCAATTTTCGATGAATGGATAAACCAGGATATCGGGCGGATCAAGATACAGATATTCGAGGAGGCTGCCAGGACGGCTTTTGGCCAGGATCATTCGCTGTGTATTTTCCGGGAGACCTGCGGTGATATTCCCGTTATCGAGCACAATGGAGACTTTTTTTCATGTGACCATTTTGTGGACGCTGAACATTGCCTGGGGAATATTATCGAGACTCCTTTGGTGGAACTGCTGGAGAGTCCGACACAGAGAGCATTCGGGCAGGCCAAATTGGATACGTTACCCCGCTGCTGCCGTGCTTGTGAAGTCAGGGCGATGTGTAATGGCGGGTGCCCGAAGAATCGCTTCTTGCGGACGCCAGATGACGAAGCGGGACTGAACTACCTGTGTGCCGGGTATAAACGTTTCTTTACCCACTGCCGGCCGTTCGTGGCAGAGGTTGCCGCCCAATGGCGCCGGCAAAACCCGGAGAGGGTGATTTTTTGAGAGTTATTTCACTAATGCCTGTGGAAAATTAGGGCTTTCTCTTAACTTCTTAGCTTTTAAGCTTCTCTTTGAAGAAAGCAATGGTTCGTTTCCAGGCCAGTTCGGCCGCCTCCTTGTGATACCGCTCAGCACTGGTGTCATTGAAAAAAGCATGCCTGGCCCCTTCATAAATATAAATCTTGTATTCAATGGAAGCGGCTTTCAGGGCTGCTTCAAAGGCTTCAATGCCTGCATTGATCCGTTTATCAAGGCTCCCATAGTGGCAAAGCAGGGAGGCTTTGATCCTGGGGACATCTTCAGCCTTAGGCTGCCTGCCATAGAAGGGAACCGCAGCCGCCAGGTCCGGCGAGTGGACGGCGAGCTGATTTGTCATGCCTCCACCCCAACAGAAGCCCATGCATCCGACCTTTCCTGTTGTTTGCGGATGCGTTTTCAAGTACTTCACCGCAGCAATAAAATTTTTTAAGGTCGAAGGTTTGTCCAGTTTTCGTATGAGCGATCGGGCCTCATTGGAGTCTTCCGGGGTTCCACCCAGCGGTGACAAAGCATCCGGCGCAATCGCTAAAAATCCTTCCAGGGCAACACGCCTGGCAACGTCTTCGGTGTGGGGGTTAAGACCCCTGTTTTCGTGGATCACGATTACACCAGGGAGCTTTGCGTCCCCTTTGGGCCTGGCTAAATATGCACGAACGTCGCCTGTTTCACCGGGATATTTAATATATTCCGTATGAAGACCGGGATCATCCTTAGGAACCACCTGGGCCCGGGCATAGTCATTTTCCAGCAGCGGAAGCAGAGCAACAGCGGCAGCCGCGCCGCCAGCAAGTTTAGTTAATTTCTTGAGGAATCCACGGCGGTCCAGCCGGTTAGTCGTGTATTCATCGTATAAATCAATGATTTTTTGATCCATGATCCTTTCTCCTTATTCCCTTGACTGACTGATAGGAAAAAATCGTTTTTAATCACGTCGATATTATAAAAGAAATATCATTAAATTTCAATATTTTCTTGCCTGGCACCTTTTTAATATTTTCTTGCCTGGCACCTTTTTACCTTTTTACTCAGGTAACAAATTTGGTGATTGCTGTTCCGCGGTTTTTCAGCTATAATTTAATTCATCTGCTTGCCCCACATCACGTATCAAGGAGGTGTAAATATGAAAATAGCTCTTCTAGTGGTTCCCTTTATTTTGCCTCAATATCCCGGTTTAGGGCTTACCCAGATCAAAGGCCGTTTAAAAGAAATCTTCAAGGAAAACATCGAGGTTCAACTGTTTTACTTAAACCACGAATTTTACCAATACTTTGGAGATCAATTATACCAAATGATCAGCGGCGGTGCTATTGGTTCATTAATGAAGGAATGGGTATTTCGCCAGGAAGCCTTTGACCAGATAAAATCCAATCATGAAGAATACTTCAGTCTGTTTTGCACCGAGATACCGGTCAATTCCCCTGAAATGACCTATATGAAAGAAAAATGGCTGGGTTTAGGGGATTTTATCCGGCAGTTGATTTCAAAATACCGGTTGACCTCCTATGACGTGATTGGTGTAAACGCTACCTATGAAGTTTTGCCGGCACTGGCTTTTTGCCGGCATTTGAAACAAATTAATCCAAAACTTATTACCGTGCTGGGCGGTGCCGCTATGTTTAAAGATATCTCAGAAACATTAATCCGACTTTACCCGCACCTGGACTATGTGTGTTGTGGGTCCGGGCTGATTTCATTTCCCGGACTCATCCGGGGAATCATGGAAAACGATGAAATCGCCAGGAACTCGATTGACGGTATGTTCTCCGGCAGTAATATCGGGAAAGTCGGATGGTTAAGCGAAGAACTTGATATTAACGAAGAAATTTCCCTGGATTATGATGATTTTTTTGAGAGTCTTCACCGGTTCCACCTGGACCAAAAGATAGATCCCATTATTCTTATGGAGACATCACGGGGATGCTGGTGGGGTGACTGCACCTTTTGCGGGTTCTACAAAGAACAACTGAAATACCGGGTAAAGCGGCCCGGGATCGCTGTTGAAGAGATTAACCGCTATTTCAAGAAGTACAATAGCCATATCGGAGTGGTTGATAATATTATGCCGCGGAGCTATATTAAAAACGTTCTCCCTTATGTCCAGGCGCCGGAAGGCAAATTCCTCATGTATGAAACCAGGTCGGATTATAACGAAGAAGAGATGAAAGCATTAAACCGGGCAAGGGTAAAGATGATCCAGCCAGGGATCGAATCCCTTTCCACACCCCTCCTGGAATTGATGAATAAAGGAACCAACGCCTTTCAATCCATCAATATGTTAAAGTACTGCGTGAAATACGGTATTTTAGCGGGTTGGTACTTATTGGTGGGGTTCCCTGGGATGACCGCCGACATGTATGAGAGTTTGATCTATATTATATCCCGTGTGTTTCATCTTTTTCCCCCGTCAAAGCTGGTCCCGATACGCATTGACCGGTTCAGTATTTACTGGAATAACAGCGAAAAATACAACCTGGTACTGGCACCTTTCCTTGCTTATGAATATATTTATCCCTATGATAAAAAGCTTCTGCCAAAGATCGCTTACCACTTTGTAGACAGGAATTATGACACGGGACACCATTTATTGTTAGGGGAATACTATAAAAAGCTGGAAGAGTTGATAAATAACTGGACAAGAAGATGGCAAACCAAAGATATCCGTCAGTTCCCCAGGTTGACTTTTCACCAAAGAAACGACGGGACCTATATTTATGACTCCCGGCAGGGAGGCGTTAACCAATATAAGATATCTCCGTTAGAGGCAGAGATTTTAAACATGCTGGACACTCCCCACTCTGCGGATGACCTTGTAACCCATTTCCCGGGTGAGACAACGGAAGGGATTATTGCGGTGCTTCAACACTTGGATAACAAGAGCTTAATCTTTAAAGAGAATGGTCAATATATGAGCCTGCTCATCCGGGACTACCTGGAAGAGGAAATTGAATTTTTAGTGGAAACCTGCAATTTTCAGACTGAATAATATCAACGTGTCTAATCCGAAAGACATTTTCCTGCCTATCCCCTAAAATTATTAATAAAAAGGGGTCGGCGACCCCAACCGCATGCACGGCATGGCCACTTTCCCACGTTTAAGATGTTTTCCCAAAAAGAAAGAGATTCGTTTTTTTAAAACAAAGGAAGAGGCACTAAAGTGGCTGAAAATGAAAAATTAAGAAAAGACCGTATTGATAAGATAATCGAAGCTATTATGAAATTTGGGCAGGGAAACTATTCCGTACAGGTTGAACTATCAGACAAAAACGATGATATCGATTCCCTGGCCATGGGACTCAATATGATGATCGATGACATCAGGGAAGCGCATGAAGAAATCTTGCGTAACAATACCATTTTGGAAACACATCCTGGAAAAGGAAGAAAGGGGAAAACCGGTATGAATATGATATGAAAAAGAAAGCGGAAGCCAGCATCCTGATCGTCGATGACGACGAAAATACCCGTAAAAGCCTAACGCTCATATTTAAAAGGAAAGGCTATGAAATAGAGACTGCCGGCACCGGAAATGAAGCCATAAAAAAAGCACAAAAAAGATTTTTCAATGTGGTGCTGCTGGACATCAAGCTCCCGGATATGAAAGGAATCGAATTGTTAGCGCCGTTAAAGGAAATACATCCTGATATGGTCATGATCATGGTGACTGCTCATGCCTCCCTGGAAACCGCGATATCTGCCCTGAATCAAGGGGCTTCCTTCTACATCACCAAACCCTTGAACATGGATGAGGTGTTATCCACCATCAGGGAAGTCATGGAAAAGCAGCACCTGGTAATAGAGAACAGGCAGTTGCTCCAGGAGGTTCAACACGAATTGGCCGAACGTAAACGGGCAGAGGATAGAAAAAAGGAACTGGAAACCCAACTCCTGAACGCACAGAAAATGGAAGCCATCGGTACCATGGCCGGCGGCATTGCCCATGACTTTAACAACTTGCTTATGGGGATCATGGGAAATGTATCGCTCATACTATTAAACGCAGACTCCAACCATCCCCATTACAGCGAATTAAAAAACATCGAACAATGCGTGCAAAGAGGAGCTGAACTTACCAAACAGCTTTTAGGTTTTGCCATGGGTGGAAAATATGAAACCAAACCCACTAACTTGAACGAGATAATCAAAAAGAGCTCTGAAATGTTCAGTCGTGCCAGGAAAGAAATCAGCATTCATGAAAAATATGATACGGCCCTCCGGCCGGTAGAAGTGGACCGGGGCCAGCTTGAACAAGTGCTGGTGAATCTATATGTTAATGCCTGGCATGCAATGCCCGGGGGTGGAAATATCTATATCCAAACTGAAAATGTAACGCTTAATGAGAAGGAGGTGAAACCCTATAACCTGAAACCGGGCAATTATGTCAAGACCTCTATTACGGATACCGGGATCGGCATGGATGAAAAGACACGACAGAGGATATTCGAACCATTTTTTACTACCAAAAAAATGGGCCGGGGTACGGGATTGGGATTGGCTTCAGTTTACGGCATTATTAAGAATCACGGCGGATTTATTCAAGTACACAGCGAAAAAGGTAAAGGAACCACCTTCTATATCTATCTACCAGCTTCCCAAAAGGAAATCGTAAAAGAAAAGAAATTACCTGAAAGGATATTAGAAGGTAGGGAAACCGTCCTTCTTGTCGATGATGAGAATATTTTTCTTGATGTTGGGGAGAAATTATTGAACAAAATGGGATATACAGTCTTAACAGCCAAAAGTGGAAAAGAGGCAATAGAGATTTACGAAAAAAACAAAGACGGGATCGACATCGTCATCCTGGATATGATTATGCCGGGCATGGGTGGTGGGGAAACCTTTGACCTGTTGAAAAAAATTAATCCCGATATAAAGGTTCTCCTTTCAACCGGATATAGTCTTGAAGGCCAGGCAGCCGGAATATTGGAACGGGGCTGCAGCGGTTTTATCCAGAAACCCTTTCGCGTGAAGGATCTGTCACAAAAAATAAGATTAATCCTGGACAGCTAAAAAAAGGAGTCAAACTCAGATATAGGGCAATTTAGGGGACCTGGCACCTTTTTTATTTTTTACCACATTTACACTTTTAGAAAGAAGCGAAAGGTTATCTGAGACCGTAGGTTAATGTCAATTAAAAAAATCTCCAGAAGGATTCCAAAGAGGTTGTTTGTTTGAAGTTGCCGTACCAGCGGCACAGAGGATACAATATCAGCAATCCCATCAACCAGAAAAGGTACATTAGTTCTAATTTGAGACCGTTAGGGAAAAAGAATCCCATGAAGGCAAAAAGGTATAAATGCAGGATGTAAAAAAACAGGGCTGCCCGTCCCAACGTGAGAAGAAATTTCTTAAATATTCCTAAGCGCTCAATAAATCGCTCAAAGAAGACAAACATTATCAGGTTGACGGTCATGGTAATCAAAATGAAACTCAGACTGGCCGGGTATTTGGTCATATTGAGAAAAGATATGAGATCATGACCGGAGGGGGGATGAATATTACCGAACCCACCCAGGACACGAATCACCACAAAAAGAAAAAAAGATACAATAGAACAAAAAAGTGCCGCCCGTGATGCCTGTTTGCGATTCTCTTCCAGAAGTTCACCGAAGGCCAGACCCAAACCGGTCAACCCCAACCAGGGAAGAATGGAATAAAAAACCTGCATATGTCCGGTTTGACCGGGTATCAGCAACAACCGCAGGAGTGGTGAAAAAAGATGGGAAGAGGCTGCGGAAGAAGGTATTAAGAATTGGGGAACCAGGATGGCCCCTATGCTGAATAGGATATAAAAATATCTCCCAAGACGCAGCAACATTGCCCATATTATCATAGCTGCCCCAAGACCGTATAAGACACCAAAGTGGAAATAGACCGCCCCACCTCCTCCCGGTGGATTGATTATTAAGCCCGGGCTTTGAAGCAAGCCAATAAACCAGGCAGGATTTTCAATGAACATCTGCAGCATGATGAGTAAAAGTCCCCGAAAGGCAAAATATCGAAATATTTTCTTTTCAGTCCAGCCAGCTTTTCTTCTTGATCTGGCAAAAAGAGCCATTGATACTCCCAGCAAAAAGAAGAATCCCGGCGCACATATATGGGTAATAAACCGGGTGATGAATGTCAGGATATGATCGTATCCAGGTAAGGATATCCCCCAGAATTCTTCAGCATGCACCTTGCTGATGAAAAAGCTGGCATGATCAATGGCCATAATGGCCATAATAAATCCCCTCAGGGCGTCAATCGATAATAACCGTTCTCCTTTTTGTGCCGGGAGGCTTATTTTATCATTTTTATATGGCATTCTTTAATATACACAACTCATTATATGATTTCAAGATACAGGTGTTAAATTATTTACTTGGTAAATTATTTACCTGGCACCTTTTTCCTATTTTTATTAATGGAATAAATTCTTTGTTAATGGTATAATTTACCTATGATTTCGGAATATGATAAAAAAATAATAATGAAAATTTCCAAAAAGTACAAGGCCAGGCGTGTGCTGCTCTTTGGCTCCAGCCTTTCGCCAGATAAAGAAAGTCGTGATATCGACATAGCCGTTGAGGGTGTCCCGCCAAAAGATTTTTTTAGCTTTTACGGCGATCTCATGCTCTCTTTATCAAAACCAGTTGATGTCATAGACCTTTCCGGAGCATCAAAATTCGTTGAAATTGTTAAGCAAGAAGGAGTGATTCTATATGGCTGATTACAAGGCAAAAATAGAGGCGGAATACGAAGCCACTATTCATCACTTGAGGGCATAAAAATTGGCCTGGCACCAAATCCCTCCAAATCCCAATTTTCCGATGAAAGAGATTGGAGATTTTCCGGGGGTGCATTATTCAGCTGTGAGTCGGGCTGTCAAAAAGCATGAACGCACGAAAAAAAATGAAAAACAGAAAGACAAAAATCTTGCACTGTAAGATCAAATCTCATAAACATTCCGTTAATGAACTCTTTCAGCCAGTTTTTCAATCTCCTCCCGGGAAAATCCGGTTGCGCCTGCAATAATATTAATATCCACTCCTCTTTTTATCAATTCCCTGGCTGTTTCAAGTTTTCCTTCTCTCTTTCCTTCTTTCTTCGCAATTTTTTCCCAACTTGTTACGTGTGGCATTTTATGTTCCTCCTCTAATTGGGTTTCTTGTGTGTCCCTTTTTTTTCCTTTTCTCCAATATCTGCTGCAATTCCGAACAAAAAAGGAAGGAATAATTGGCTTGGCACCTTTTTTTATTCAACTGTGATTTTGTCTTGGGACCAAATCCAACGTACCTATTCCCTGGTTTTTGCTTCAAAATCTTCAACTTCTTTTAATATCAGGTCTTTTTCCATCATCATTTGCTTCTTGAATTGGTTCAATATATAATATTGCAGGATGGACGACCTCTCAAAGTGATACAAAAATTCCCGCACATCCTCGGTGTTTTTCGCATAGACTTGCGCACGCCTGGAGGACGATTCAATCGGGTCTACAAACATACTACCTTCACCAAAAAGTACATAGTAAAGACTGACATTAAAGGTCTTATACAGTTTTACCAGGAGTTCAAAACCGGGTTTGTATTTGCCGGTTTCTATTTCCGATAACGAGGGACCGGACATATCCAGTTTATCCGCAAACTCTTGCTGCTTGAGTTTTAATTCCAGCCTGATCTGCTTAATGCGATTGCCTACATCATTTTCTTTTTCTTCGCTCATTTTTCTTCTTCTTCTTTCTTCTTTTGTCCCCATTTTATTCGTGCCCGTTCCTCTTCCACTATGCCGCTCCACAGCGAACCTTTGTAGTAATACTTTCCCAGTTTTGCCAGGTCTATATCCACTGTTTCACCGTCGGTCAGGTAGATGACCGCAGCACCCTTCTCTGTCAACCGGTCCATTCGGTCTTTTAGCCGGATGGCACAGCGAATGGGCAAATAGCTGGATATATTATCGATCAGGTATATTTGCTTTTCCTTCATGTGGGTAAGTGCCAGCAGTACCTCGAACTTTTGAATATTGGTTAGTTCAGCGATGATTATATTGGCAATGGGTTTTATCTCCTCACTGTCAAGGATAGTTTGTTTTTCTTCTATTGACAGGTTATGCATGTCTGCATAAATGAAGAGGAAATCTTTCGGTGTCATGTCAACGGGAAGGGACCCGGGACGAAAAATGTACAGGAAATCTTCTCTGGTTCTTTCTTTGGCAATATCGGTTCCCTGCACCAGGACTTCGCCGGAAAATCCTTTTTTGTGCATTTGCAAGTACTTTCCTGACAACAGGTTGAACAATAAGTCTCTAAAATTATCTCCAAGGGTGAGCCACACGCTTGGTTTGCTGCTGTCTGCCTTCATTTTGACCTTACCCAGACAGGTTATTTCTTCGGATTTCTTACTGTAAAGATACCTGGTAAAGCAGCAATAAGAGGCAGCGGCAGCCAGTAGTATCCACGCCAGGTTCACCAGGACTCCCCTGATAAAGTAAAAGGGCAAAAAGGTTTTGCCGCGGAAAATGTTTTCATCTCCTGTTATGAAATTGACCAATTTTTTGGATTCCTTGTAATAGACCTGATCGATCCAGTGTCTGCCAAACCCTTTTTTTTGGCCGATCAGGGAATCGAAAAAGGCAAGAAAATTCCGGTCCCCCCGGCTGCTGAGCTCATTACACGTGACATTGTACAACGTGGTGGGCGTAAGTACCGATGTGCGGTGGTATTTTTTGATCTCTTCCTGGTGCAAACGCCTCAACTCCCTGTCCAATGCCTCCACTTCCGGGTAAACATGCTCCCAAAAGTATTCCACTATCTTTCTTTCGGTTTCCATATCATCCTTATTAAATTTTCCATATTTTTCCTCCATTCGTTTTTCAAAATCATCGTAGATCTTCAACTTATCGCAGTAAACCTTGTAAGAGGAGGGAATATCTTCGGATTGTTCATCGCTGATCGAATTGACTATAATGGGGACAAGGATAATAAAGAAAACCCAGACAAGAGAGAGAAGCGGGATACTAATCATTTTGCAGCGGATATACCCGGCTAACGTTCCCAATAACGGGAAAAACAAAAGTATAATAAGTGTCACCACCGGGTACGCACCCAACACGTTAAAATCCACGGATGCCAGGCCCACATTTTCTACCATCAGCAGTATCACCATACATGCGAATAACACCAATAGACAGAAGATAAGCAGTATAAACCGTGAAAAAATGATGGAGAGAAAGAGTTTCAGGATTGAGCACCGGCTGGCCAGGGATTTTAAAAATTCCCTGTTTTGCATGACTTCCCAGCCCAGTAAAAGGCCTGCCAGGGAAAATAACCAGAGAACAATATTGGATAAACGCAGGTTAAAGGATGGCTCTCTTCTAATTTCCTTTCCCATGCAGTTTTTCTTGATATCAAGGGTAGCAAGCGAATTGATTCTTGCAGATATTTCATTCATATACGACGGATTGTCGAAGAATACTGACGATACGGATTCTGGGATGAAAAGCACGGAAAACCCAATAAGTGAATAGGCTTGATAGTTGGCTATTTTTGTGAATTTAGCAAGCTCACTTTCTTGAAATTCCTTAGAGTTCGCGGTTATCTGCCGGAACTCGTTTACCGATTTATGGACGCCATACCCTGAAATGATCACAATGGGCAGCATGATAATTATGATCCATTTAAAGTAGGGATGTTTAAAGTTTCTTTTAATCAAGGAAATAAGTATATTCATGGATACCTCTGGAATAGACCGTTTTTGTTAAAGAGATGCAAAGACCCTGGCAACATAACTCCCGAAAAGCGATATTTCGTCGGAGGTCTCATTTAATTTCCAAAAGACCGATGTTCCCGAAAGTTTATTCATAGATACATCTTCCTTTACATTGTTTAGCAATTGCCTGACTTCAAGGAACCTGTAATGAGAGTGCTTAAAAACGCCGGTTATATTACCATTGCACAGGTAGGCTTCCACATTGTTGAAAACAATCCAATTCAATCCATTTTCTATCATGTACCCGAAATAATTGAAATATCGCAATTTGCTTAAAACAATTTCATTATAGGGGGTAGCTTCCGCTGTTTCGATCAAATTATCATACGTTTCAATGGCATGGTTTATATTTACCAATGCGCTGTACACAACTCTATTCATATTCTCGAAGTCGATTCCCTGTACATCCTGCAGTTCCACGATTTCCAGCAATTCCTGGATGTCTTTTTTAGCCTGAAGAAAATGACCGGAGCCCTCCACGATATAATTTTCAATGGTCATATTCTTTCCATCCGTGCTTTCACCTCCGCCGTCGTCGTATCCCCCTCCGGCTCCGTTGCAGTATATACGAGCAAATACAAGATTCATACTCAGAGTAAAAAAGATTATACTTACAACGAATACGTTCAATATGAAAGATTCTTTCGTTGATCTCATTTTTAATCTCCTTTTTGATGTTTATTTATTTCTATGTAAGGTATAAAAGACCCTGGCCACGTAACTCCCGAAAAGCGATATTTCGTCGCAGGTCTCATTTAACTTCCGGAAGACCGATATCTCTGGAAGTCTTTGCATAGATACCTCTTCTTTTATATTGTTTAGCAATTGTCTAACTTCAAGGAACATGGAACGGGAATGCTTAAAAACACCGGTTATATTACCATTGCGCAGGTAGGCTTCCACCTTGTTGAAAACAATCCAATTCAAGACATTCTCCATCATGTATCCGAAATAATCGAAATATCTTAACTTGTTTAAAACAGATTCATTATATGGTGTGGCTTCTGCTGTTTCGATCAAGCTATCATAAGTTTCAATGGCATGGTTTATATTTACCAATGCGTTGTCTACGACTCTATTCATATTATCAAAGCCGATTCCCTGAATATCTTGCAGTTCGACGATTTCAAGCAATTTCTGGATGTCTTTTTTGGCACGGAGAAAATGACCGGCACCTTCCACGATGTAATTTTCAATGGTCATATTATTTTGACCGGTTCCATCCGTGCTTTCACCTCCTCCGCCGCCGTAGCCACCACCGGCGCCGTTGCTTTTAATTCTTGTAAATCCAATATTAAAACTTAGAGTGAAACAGATTATGCTTACAATGAATATATTTAATATGAACGATTTTTTGTTTGATCTCATTTTTACTCTCCTTTTTTGATGTATTTGTCAGCCGAACCCCAAGGGTTGATTTTTTTGCTTTTCCCAAAGTGAAATTTGATCATGGTTATTTGAATACAAGAAGGCAAAGCACCAGGGTGAAACCCCGGTGGCATATTCACTACAGGATGAGACAAAAAGCAGGTCAACATAATTCCTATCCTTGATTTGATATTATAACATTTAAAAAACGGTAAATCAATCAGCAGCAAAGATCGTTTTCAATGTTGAAGACCACAAAAGTTCCCGGGAATTCTTCCGGTAGTTCGAAAAAAAATTTGAGAATCGATTATCAAATGCTTAACTAATTTAGCCGCGAAGAACGCGAAGGGACGCGAAGAAAAAAACATAAGTGTATATCAATGGCAATATTTTCATTTTCTCCGGGTGAAGTCATGCGCCGTCATGGTTGACAGGAACCTTATCAGTTAAAAATAAGAAAAATCTTTTTTTGACGGGCACCTTTTTTTATTCCTGGGGTGTATACGCCGCAGGTCTTTGTGGAAAGAATATGATTATCATCCCAGGAATTAAAAGTAAAAAATCCCGAATAATTGATACCACCATATCTGTGCTTGATGAAGCATCCGTTGGCTGACTTTGAAATAGACATCCGCAATTAATATTGACTCCCCTTATTAAATTAAAACCCAATGCCGCGATAAATACCAACAGAAGAAAAGATAAAATACCGGCTGAAAGCCTTTTTAAAAAGCCCAATACGAGTAATAATCCAAAAGTAAATTCTATCCATGGCAAAATACGTGCCACAGGATTAACCAGAATATCAGAGAGGATTCTATAGTTCTTTACGATTTCAGTAAATGCAGATGGATGAAGAATTTTTCCGAGGCTTGCATATATAAATATTCCACCTAAAAGCAGTTTACAAAGCAAGTGAACTACCGGCTTCCTGAAAAAATCAAGTTTTATTTTCATATTATCGGCAAGATGAACATTCAGAACACCTTCCCCGCTTTTATCTTCTTATTTTGGTCCAACTCGGCATAATAATTGATCTTAGTTTTTTTATTGGAGCATGCAGCAACCCTGGCAATATAATCTGCTGTTTCGGAATCTCCGTTTATTATCTTCCCTTTGAGCATAAAGGCCATTCTAAGGTTCTCTTTCTCGTTCGAACTAAACTTTTTCGGGACAACAAATAAAACATCCTGTCTATCTTTGAGCGAAAATATGAAAGTCCCCTGTGGGCAGGTTCCACATATACCTCCGCCATAAAGAAAAACAATTTTGCTTATTCCCTTATCCAGGTTTACCTTCAATATTTCGGGAAATCCTGTTAAGCTCAATCTCAAACATGGATAGGAAGTAACTATTAAGTAAATTCCGATTACAGCAAAAAGAAACAAAATCCGATATTTCAACGCAATCTTTTTCAATCTTTCTCCTTTGGCTCTTTCTCTTTGAAGACAGCAATATCGGTTCCCTCTTTCGTGAACATCGGAGCATAAAAAATTACTCGTCCATCTTTTTCAGTGACTGCAAACGAGTGAATCCTCTCATCATCATTTAGTTTTATCAAATACTTCTTTTCGGAGTTCAACGAGTTTTTGCAAATAACAGATATATAGTCATCATTGATTTTTTCTGAGGTTTTGGGTGGAGAAGGGTCTTTAAGGTTCGTTGTTATTATGTATATCTTTTCTTTGAAGAGAAAAGCATCTTGAAATAACTTATAATCGAGATATAGATATGCATTCTTACTCGTTGGTTTCAACCCTTTATTGAGTATGTCATTATTCTTGTTTACAATTCTTCTTCCCCTGTCTCCGAATATTTCTGAAATATCTTTTTCCACAACCTTCTTACCCTCTAAATCAAATTTGAACACTTTACCAAATTTCGCATTCAAATAATAGATAAACGAACCATCAGACAATAGTTTTCCACTGTAAAAATATTTTTCAGAAAAAAAGGGGCTGGCTTTCTTATGGAAATTAAAGTCTAAGTTCAAAAATTTCTCTCCAAAACTCATCAAAAGTTTCCCCTTTTTGTTATATACTCCAATTAAATACTGCTTGCTGGGAATCGATGAAGCGAAATAAATCTTGTCATTCACAAAAACAAAGGAAATTCTTGGAGAGAAGAGTCGAAATTTATCCAAATAACCGCCATTTCCATCAAAAAAAGAAACGCCTTCTTCATCCTTAACAGCTATTACCCCATTCCAGAAAGAGAGTTCCGAGGGTAAATGTAGATCGGATGGGCCTTTTCCCTTCCTCCCGATGGTCTTTATAAACTTGATACTTCCATTCACATGAAACTTGAACAACTGATGGCTTCTATTTTCCAAAACAATGATGTCTTCTCCCACGACAATAATGTCTACTCCAAACTTGAATCCAGGGCTATCGTCTGGGAGATTATATATCTTACGTGATAAATGTGTTTCGGAGAACGAAAACACAGACGAAAATCCGATTATAAAAATCATTATTATGGTTCTAATCATAATTACTCCTTTACAAATGAAGCAGTCTACACCCTTTGTTTTAAACGTCATTCTTAGAAGTGTTTCTAAGCCTTTACTGTGTAGGTTATGCTATTCTATGGCAACAACTTCACTACATTGAATAGTACCGCCTGAACAAATCATCATACAACTTTCCGCAAGGCTCATATCTTTACACCCACCTTCTGTACATTTTGAATAATAAGTTTTGCAGGCATCTCCCGCATAGAGAGTTGCGATTAAACCCACAATCATTACAATAACTGCTAATGCAGCAAAAATTTTTTTTGACATGTTTCCTCCTTCTTGTTTTTGTTTTAACTAAAAGAGATAACATAGAATCCGGAAAAAGTAAACACCTGAATAAAAAAAGTAAAAAAAGGACATTCCTGGCTGACAATCATATGTATAGATTTTTCGCCTTCGTGGTGAAAAACCGCTTAAATTGTTTTTTTTCTCCTATTCTCCTGGTTTTTCTTTATATTCCCCAAGTTCTTTCAATATGGCTTCTTCGTCCAGCACCATTTGTTTTTTGTATTGATTCANNTTTTGTATTGATTCAATATGAAATACTGAATGATGGATGATCGTTTAAAGTTATACAAAAATTCCCGGACATCTTCGAGATTTACAGCATATCTTTCCAATTGCCTTAAATCGGATATCAAGGGGTCCTCAAACATACTGCCTTCTCCAAATAAAACATAATAAAGATTGACATTAAAGTCCTTATGAAGCTTTACCAGGAGATCGATGCCGGGGTTTGTTTTACCGGTTTCTATCTCGGATAAGGACGGACCGGACATATCCAGCTTTTCCGCAAATTCCTGCTGCTTGAGTTTTAATTCCAGCCTGACCTGCTTAATGCGGTATCCAATATCATTCTCTTTTTCCCCGGTCATTTTTTTCTTTAGCCCTCAGGGGCGGTTATAAACCAATTTTGATACATTTAAATCCATGGTTACACAGTGGGCCGGGTAAATGAACACGAAGCCCTGTTCTTTTAACTCTTCAATTGGAAATTTAAAGATCATTGGCATACCTGTCCGCTTCCACCGGGTATAAAGGAGAAAAGAAGAAGCCTGATGATATTCTTTTTGATTTTTTTTGAAAAAAAATAAAAAAAGTCTTGCAATTTTGGTTAAAGTGAAGTATAATTCGGATATGTTTAAATTGAGGCGAACATTTAAGTTGTCTGCGGCTGGCAAACCGGGCAGTATCACGGCTGCGGGTAATAAAGAACATGTCAGCATGATCTTTTTCCTCGAATTGCCATTATACCATATGAAACATGGTAAAGCAAACGGGTTTGAGGTGAGGCAGGTAGTATCGATTTCAAGAGGGAGTGTGGGTATTATGAATGCAAGGCAATTGGAAAATTTTTGTGAATTTTTTCCCATATACCAAAATTTAATTTCCAATTATCCAAAAGAAACAGGATTGTATTCTCCGGTTTTGTTTATGTTGTCTCCTTTCGTTGTATTTGAAGGGGGCTGCGCCTGCGGAAATGGTATTTCATTTTTGGCGGATGGTTCTGCACTGCTTGCGTATCGCTCCGGACCGGTTGCGTATCGTTCTGGACCACTTGCGTATCGCTCCGTACCGGTTGCGTATCGTTCCGGACCGCTTGCGGATCGTTCCGGACCGTTTGCGTATCGCTCCGGACCGCTTGCGTATCGTTCCGGACCGGTTGTGTATCGTTCCGTACCGCTTACGTATCGTTCCGGACCGGCTGCAGATGGTTCTGCACCGTTTAAAAACATCAATATAGAAAGCTATTAGAGCAAAAAATTAAAAAATTAAATAGAAGGAGGCTGATCATGTCAATTTCAGTCAAGTCAATCGAAAAATTGTTAGGAGAAACGCGAGTCGGTTTTTTAAATGCCAAAGGAGACGAAGAAATTAAAGGGTTTATCGGGGGATATGGCTACGATGATGTGCAATTAGATGCGGATATTGATCTGAGAACCCGTTTGGATGATAAGTACCAGGAACAGCAGCGGCTTCAAGATGAACAAATCATTGCCACCAGGAATTTTGACGAGAAGTATAATGAAGAATGGGAGCTGCTTGTGGAATTCCGACAACTGGCCAGGGTTGCCTTAAGAGATAGTAAATATGTAGGATTTCGTCTCATGTTGGGAATAATCGGCAAGCTCAGGAGAAACCTTGAGGGTTTCTTGAAAGATGGCAGACAATTTTATGAAAATGCCATAAAGAATGAAACGATTATGGGTTTGATTTCAAAACATGGCATTACAGTGGAGAAATGCCAGGCCAGGTTGACCGGCCTGGATGAATTGAAGCAGTTGGACCAGGATCAGGAAAGCAAGAAAGGTGCTTCCCAAAATGCCACCAAGGAACGGGATTCATTGTACAGGGAGCTAAGGATAAGCTGGGGTAATTTCAAGCAAGTATGCCGAATTGCTTTGAAACCGAAACGCCAGCTTTTAGAGAAGCTTGGCATCGTGGCACCTTCCTGATAGGAAATGAATAATGGAGCAGGCAGCAGAGAGCAGGGAACACGGCACCCTGCTCTCTGCGGCTTACAAGGAGGGGAATCATGTCGGAGGAGATATACAGGCTTACCCTGGATTTTACACCCCAGGTTGCGGATGAGGTTAAATACCAGGGACCCTTGAAACACCTGGATTACATTCGCCAGTTTACCGATGCATTTTCAGCTGAACCAGACGCGTTAACTAATTTATACGGAGGTATTATTTATGACTTTTTCATTAAAGGGGTTTATGGA
>WVZO01000183.1 GCA_011772425.1 Candidatus Aminicenantota bacterium | reverse complement strand
CTTTATCCCCGATCTCCCGGCGGATGTTTAAGCTTTGTTCCAGGTAGGAGAGCGCGGTCTCAACGTCGCCGCGGGCATGAGCAATGGTTGCCATATTATTCAGAGTGGTACCTTCCTTTGATTTATCTCCAATCTCCTGGAAAATCTTTAGACATTGTTCCAGATAAGAGAGCGTGGTCTCATAGTCGCCCCGGGCTTGATAGATCTGACTGATATTATTGAGGGCAATGCCTTCCTTTGATTTATCTCCAATAACCTGGAAGATTTTTAAACTTTTTCCCATATATTTAATCGCTGCATTATAATCTCCCTGGGCATAAGAAATATTTGCCATATTAACGAATGTGGTGCCTTCGCCGGCTTTATCCCCGGTCTCCCGGAGGATTTTTAAGCTTTGTTCCAGGTAAGAGAGTGCGGTCTCATAGTCACCGCGGGCTTGATAGATCTGACTGATATTATTCAGGGTGATGCCTTCTCCCTCCTTATCTCCTGATTTCTGAAACCCTTCTAAACTTTTAAAGTAAAACTGCAGCGCTGATTCATAGTCACCATGTAATTTATAAATCAGTCCCAACTGATTTAATATTCGACTCTCCGTTTTATCACCCCATAATTCATATACCCGGTTCGCATAAAAAAACGCACTGCGATAAATACAATATTTATAATAGAAATTGGAAAGTCGGTTTCCGATCTCCTGCACCCGTTCCCTGTTTCCCGATAAGTCAAAATGGTAAAACGCCTCCTCCAATGGAGTTAAACTTTTATCGATATTGTAAAAGCAGTAATAATAATATCTCCCGGCCTGCTCATGGGAAAACAGCCGCGTCTCTCCGGCTTTTTCCAGGCCAGCCAGTAAATCCCTGACCAGGGGCGTGGCATAATAAAATACCGTTTTTATTTCCTGCATCATGGATATCTCGATCAACGTTAACCGGTTTAAATAATCCAGGACACCGGGCCAATCCACGGCTTTTGCCTGCTTAAGCCCTTCCTTTTGCAACTCCAGGGCCATGACCTGCACCGGGACCCGGAAATGAGAAACCAGGTCCAATACCTGCCGCTGCTCCCGGTCCAGCATGTTCATCAATTGGGAAAACAACAGGTTTTGCCCCATCTGCTGTTTCACTTCCACTGCCATGGATGCAGTGCGCTTTTCAAACGCCTCTAAAGAAGCCAGGGATTCCCGGATGCCCTCGGGATTTTCTCTCAGTAAATTGTTGAAAAACTCCAGCGCCCGGTAATTGCCCCCAAAAGTCCGGTGCAGAAGTTTAACGATGTCCATAAAAGAAACCGCCCGCTCCGCCCGGGGCCTGTACTTCTTTTCCTTTTTTCCTTCTTCAGCCTCCGCTTCTTTTAAATACGTGCGAATATGCCCCACATCCATGTAAATACACCGCTTCCAGAAATCGTTCAGCCTCACCTGGTTCAGGTCGAAATTCCGCAGGTCCTTGAAACCGGGAACCTTGTACCGGCCGGTGAGCACCAGGTGAAATTTCCGGTTTTTGCAAAGATAATCGATGACTTCCCGCAGATCACTGTACTCCCCGGCCATTTCCTCACCGGGTTTGCTTTGAAAACTCTCCAGGTTGTCAAAGATAAATACCGGGGCCCGGTTTTCCGCAATGGCAAACACCAGGAACACGAATTTATCCAACCCTTTATCGATTTTATCCGCTTCCAGGATAACCTTGATTTTCCCCTCTTCCCGTAAATAATTTTTCAGTGTTTCCATGATTTCGTCGATGGTGCGGGTTTTTTCATTAAAGATAAACGGAACGGCCCTGGGATTCCGGGCAATCAGGCGCTGCACCAGGTGTTCCGCCATGGCGGTCTTGCCCACACCACCCTGGCCATTTAACATAATGGGCACCTTATCGAAAAAAGGCCGCAAAATCTCCGCCTTTTTCTTGCGCCGGCCAATAAAAAGATACTCCTCCTCATGCCTCAAAAGCATGCTGTCCTTTTCAAAAATGTACCGGTTCGACGACAGTTCCAGCTTCTCCACCGGCCGGTCCCAATCCACTACCTGTTCCACCGGACGCGACAGGTAAAGGTTAGGAATGATCCACTGCAATGGAACCGCTGGCGAAACCCTTGCTTTTACTAAATCATCGTGCTCTGCTTCCCGCAGTCTTTTCAGAGCTTCATTATAGGCAGTAAAAATGGTTTGCTGCTCCGCCATATTTCTATAAAAACAGGCGGAAAAGATCGCTGCATAATAATCGAAAATAGACATGCCCATAGACACCACCACGGGCACGCCAATACGCAGCAGGTGATTGNNCACCGCTTAACGCCTTTTCATTCCCGCCCTTAGCCGTCTGGCAAGACGCCAACACCACCAGGGGCACACGGTAACCAGGATTGCAATTCACTACATCGGCAAATTCCCTGTCCTCGGCCAATTCCGTCCGCAGGCTTTCAGGTTCTTCCAGTTGCAGAAATCCTTTTTGATTTTCCTCATCATAAATACCGTGACCATAAAAATGAAGCACATGAAAACGAGTGGAAGAAAGTTTCCGTTTCAATGCCTCCAAAGACCCGTCCTCTGTAAAATCGATCTCCACCAGCCCGGCACGCAGCAGCGGCTCAAAGGCTTCCAATATGGCATACTCCTCCTTTTCATAAGAAAGTCGCTGATCTTCCTCGATGTCCTCAGGCATGGATATCATTATTAGCACTTTTAACGGCGGTGCCGCCGCCGTAAAGTCCGTAACAGTTTCTTTGTAATGGTCAGGGATGCTTTTGGTGAGGTAAAGCTGCTGGATACTCCCTAACGCCTGCCCGGATATTTCGTCCACGGCCATAGACCACGGCAGGTTAAGGATTTCATTGTCCGGGTGCAGCAGATGCACACAATAATACTCCCCGGAATCATGTATCCCCCGCAATACCTCCGCCCATTCAGCAGAACCCTGCACTACCCCGGATAAAGCGTCCTTTAAATCCTTTAACACCGAAACTCTCAACGGCATCCCTTTCTCTAAATGCCGCATCACTTTCCGGTTATAGTCCTTTAACACCTTTACCCGCTCTTCTCCCAACTGCAATCGAATCATCCTGTTTTTCATTACCATATTTTAAAAGAAAACCATTTTAATGTAAAGTTTTTTTATGCCTTCGGCGACCAGGGGGGCTCTTTTCGAGAAAACTGCCCCCCTGGACCCCCCGCCAAAAGCTTTTGATACATGGTCAGCCTGTATTACGAGGTTCTTTCATCCTACCCCATTGCAATCATTTACTTTTGCTCCATGTTCACCTTTATTGAACCACTTTTTGTTTGTAATTTGGAATTTGTTTGGAATTTGGAATTTGTGATTTGTAATTTTCTTCATCTTCGTGTCCTTCGTGGCTTCGTGGTTTATATGCTCGCCGTCAGGCGTTAAAAATTCGTCCGCAGGACGCCGTTTTGTTCATTTTTCTGCTAATTCCTGCTGGATGACTTCATGGTAATTCAATTTTAATTCCTGGAAATACCCCAGGATCAAATGCCGCACCAACGGGAGTTTATCGATCAATTCCAACATCTCGTTGATTTCACGGCTTAGTTCATCATCAGCGGCTTTTTCCCCTGGTTTCTTTTCATAAAACATAGGACCCCGCCCCAACACCAGCCAGTCCAGTGAAATACCAAACCGGGTGGCTAAAATATAAAATATCTTTAGACCGGGAGCATTATATCCATTCTCTGCTTTTCCATACGCATTACTACCCATACCAAAATAAGCGGCCATTTTTTTTTGAGTATGACCAAAATGGAGCCGTACTTCCTTTAACCGGCTGCTAATACCTCTCATGGCCTTATCTTGTATTGTTTTTGCTTTTTCTACTTTCATGGTTCCGTTCATATGATAATATATGTATCAGTTTCCAGTCAAGACTTTTTTTGTAAATTTTTTTGACTTTTTAGTATTTAAAGTACTGTTTAGGTAAAATTTATATAATATTGTATAATAAATACTATTTTTCCAGGATTTTTTCGGGCAGCGGTATTTTTTATATAGTCTTAGTTCTTTAAATATAATGTTGGTATTCTTGTTACGATTTCAGTTTTTTTGGTGCGCGTTTGAGAAAAAAAGAAGAAAGAAGAGAAGAAGTGGACAGGCAAGTTAATCCGCTGTGTGCTTCTCACCGAAGGTGTTTAAAATCTGTCCGAAGGACACCCCTTTGTTTGGAATTTGTGATTTGGAATTTGGAATTTCCCGGAAAAGCCAGGTCATTTTGGGTTCCGGGCTGCCCGGGTTGCGGACAGGCAAAAAATTCTTAACTTTTACTTTTTTATGTCTTCTTTTTCTTTTTAAATGAATGTTCAAAATACATGCGGATTCCCCACTGGTAACTCCTGCACTGGGGATAGTAAAGGGCCTCGATGGGATCGAAGTATAAAATATTGTTTCTCACTATATCTCGCAGCAGCTCATCTACTTCGTCTTTTTCGATTCCTGCGTCGACAAAATCTCTTATAGTGGCCTGATCTTTTTTCAAAAACAGGCGCAGGATTTTTTCTTTTTTATCATTCGCGCCAATATAATGAGCGATGATTCCTTTCATCTTTTTTTTATGAAGCGCTAAGACGTGGTCGATGGGTTTATCGAAAAGGTCGCTTAATATATCATGAATTTCCCACATACTGCCGCCAACCGTATCCCATATTTTTTCAGCATCTTCTTCACTAAGGGTATAATCTTTTATCTGCGAATATTTTTCCAGGTTCAATAACCACTCCATCACATCTTCTTTTGGTAGAAAATCCACTTTGTAAAACTTCGAGGATTGTTTCAAGCGTGAATCAGTGTACACGGTATTTAAAAAATACCCGTCTGATGAGGAAATAATAATATGTGCCAGATGGCTTTCTTTGGTCATGGCCACAAAAAAATTAAACAATTCGATAATCACCTGCCGGTCGCTTCCATTAGACATATATATATGGTCAATAGCCTGGAGTTCATCGATAATTATAACCGGTTTTATTCCTTTCCCGGTTAGTTTGATAAATTCGCGCTTCATGATCTCAAAGGGGTCCAGTTCGCCGCTTTCCATGCCTTTTAACACCTCTACCGACAGCTTAAAGAAATTGAACAGGTTGTATTGGCGTTTTTCTTTTACATCTTCTTTTGACCGGGAATAATCGATGCCGAAAAAAATCCGGATAAAATCCTTGTAATTGCTGATTAACTTTTCTCTAAGGTTCAGGAACTTGACATCCAATCTCTGTTCTTTTTCGACTTGTTCAAAAAATTTGTACAGCAGCGTCGTTTTTCCTGAAGATTTGGGGCCATGGAGAAAGAGCATTTCAAAGGGTTCTTTATTGACAAAATTTTTCAATTCTTTGAGTTCGGTTTCCCTGTTGATAAAGGCCACATATTGTTTATAATCCAATTTATTTTTCTTCATGGATTAATTATAGTACCGTGGTTTCTTTTTTGCAACCGGTTTTTCTTGCTTTTGGATTTCCAACGGTTTCCCAACTTACCTTCTTCTCCCCTTCGTGCCTTTGTGGCTGAATTTTCATTTGTTTCCGGGCGAGTAAGGCAGTAGGGGCAGCCCCAGGGGGCTGCCCCGCAGATGATCGAAGGCCTTTTAAACGTTCTTTTAACTCTTTTTACCTTATTCCTTATCCTTATTCCAACGACAAATCGGGGGCTACTCATACCTGAGCGCCTCTATAGGGTTGGCAAAAGCGGCTTTGATGGACTGGTAACTAACTGTAATCAGTGCAGTGACCAGGGCCAGCAGCCCGGATAGTATAAACGCTTCAATGCCAACAGTTATACGATAAGCAAAACTCTGCAGCCATTTGCTCATGGTAAAATAGGCAATTGGCCAGGCGATTATGTTGGCCAACAATACCCACCTGGTAAATTCTTTAGAAAGCAAGACAGTTATGTTGGGTATCGATGCCCCCAGTACCTTTCGTACACCGATCTCTTTGGTGCGCTGTTCCACCATGAAAGATGCCAGGGCAAAAAGTCCGAGACATGATACCAATACAGCCAGGAAAGCAAAATAGGAAAAGAGTTTTCCTGTCCGCTCCTCCGATTTATATAACCTGTCAAAATCCTCATCTAAAAAGGCATATTCAAAGGGTCTGCCCGGGGCATGTCTTTTCCATACTTTTTCTATATGGGTGAGGAGTCCCGGGATATTTTCAGAATTGATCCTTATGGAAATATAATTAAAGTATTTGGGGAATATACATAGAATAATGGGTTCCAATTTCTTATGCAGGGATTTAAAGTGAAAATCCTTTACCACACCGATAACCGGGGCTTTTTTTTCAATACCAAACAGGCTGAAATCTCTCCCTTTGATAAAATCTTTGCCCAATTCTTTTACGGCAGATTCGTTAAAAATATAGGCTGTAACTGTATCTGTTGGAAACTTCCGTGAAAAATCCCGACCTGCCAACAGCTCGATTTCAAAGGTTTTGATAAAATCATGATCAACAGGGAGCCAGTGCATCATTTTAATAACATCTGCTCCCTGTCCTTCCCACCAGAGACTATGTTTGCGCGGGTCTTGTAAGGGGTGGAAACCGGATGCCGCAGCATTGACAATTCCAGGATATTTTTTTATGTCATTTTTTATTGTTTCATATTTTTCTGTGATCTCTCTATACAACGGGATATTGATTACATGCTCTTTATTTAACCCCAGTTTCATATTTTTTACAAAATTTAACTGCTCCCATACCACAAACGTGCTGATTATAAAAATAATGGACAGGGAAAATTGGACTAAAACCAGTGTTTTTCTCAAAACCCCACCACTGGAAAAAAAGGAAGAAGCTGCTTTAAAAGCCTTTACCGGCTTAAAGGCAGAGAGAAACAGCGCGGGGTAAATACCGGCACCAATTCCGGTAAACAGGGCTGTGACGATTACAACAAAAAAGATAGTGGTAAACCGGTCGGCTTTGAGCAAAGACAATTGTTTGCCGGTAAAGGCATTGAAACCCGGTAGAATAACCTCCACCAGGGTTAGGGCAACAATTAGAGCAATGAAGGACATGATAAGAGATTCCGCGAAAAATTGCATTATTAGTTGAGAACGGTTGGCTCCGGCTGTCTTCCGCATGCCTACCTCTTTTGCCCGTTTTGCCGAGCGGGCGGTTGAGAGGTTCATGTAATTGATACAGGCGATGACCAAAAGGATCAGGCCGATAACAGCGTAAGACCAGACGGTTGCCATACTGCTGTTGGTTTCAAGCTCTGCCTTGAGATGCGACGAGAGATGGATATCTTTCAGCGACTGCACAAAATAGTGTTTTTTATATGCCGCGTACCCCGCAGTGTCTTTGTAGATATTGTTGACTTTTTCTTCTAACGTGGATACGGATGCAGAGACCCCTTTGGCAAGAAGGAAATAGGTTACAAAATTTGCCTTGCCCCATTCCTGGTAAATTTCTTTTCCATACCGTTGTATAGTAGTATTATAGGCAAAAGGAGCAATTAATCCGAATTTTAAATGGGAATTTTTCGGTACATCTTTTAAAATCCCGGTTACAATAAAACTCCATTTGTTCTCAAGGATTATTGTCTTTCCCATGGGGTCTTCTTCACCAAAATACTTCCTGGCAGTGGTTTCAGTCAGGACAATTGAATTGGGATTATTTAATGCGGTTTTGGGATTACCTTTGATAAAGTGGAAAGTAAATATCTTGAATATTGACGGTTCCGCCAATAAAAAACGGTCCTGGTAAAACCTTTTATCTCCAACGCTAAAGAGTTTTTTTGAGCGCCGGGTAAAGTTGTCTATTATCACGGTCTCTGAAATTACAGTACTGCCTCGCTTCAGGGCCGATGCCAGTGGGGCCGGTGTCCCGATATAATCGTCTGAGACAACTCTATAAATACGGTCTGCATGTAGATGGAAGTTTTCGTAGTTCAGTTCATCTATCACGAACAAAGAAACCAAAATGGCACATGCCATTCCAATTGAAAGCCCCAGGATGTTGACCAAGGAAAATATCCTGCTGCGGTTAATGTTTCTCAAGGCGATTTTCAAATAATTTTTAAACATAAGCACCTCCTAAGAGTTCCCTGCCCCCTGCGCTTTACTACTCATACCTCAGTGCCTTTACCGGGTTGGCGGTTGCTGCTTTGATGGACTGGTAACTCAGCGTCAGCAGGGCAACCAACAGCGCAGTGAGACCTGAAAAAATAAATATTCCCATGTGGATTTCGGTACGATAGGCAAAATTTTGCAGCCAACGGCTCATCAGGTAATAAGCCGCGGGCCAGGCAATGATATTGGAGATCATTACCCATTTTACCAATTTCCCGGAAAAAAGCAGGACAATACCGGAAACAGTTGCCCCCAACACTTTACGAATACCGATTTCTTTTGTCCGCTGCTCCGCCAGGAACGACGCCAGGCCAAATAAACCGAGACAGGCAATGAATATGGCTAAAAACGTTATATAGTTGAACATTGTTCTTATGCGCTTTTCCGTTGTATACATCCTGTCAAGGGAGTCATCCACAAAACGATATTGAAACGGATAACCGGGCGCAAACGTTTTCCATTTACTTTCCAGGAAATTCAACGTTTGGGGGATGTGTTCCGATTTAATCCTGATAAACATAAAATTCAACCATTGGGGTTCATAAAGTCTTAAGAGTAACGGTTCTATTTTGAAATGAAGGGACCTGAAGTTGTAATCTTTCACCACGCCGATAATGGTACCGGTTTTATCCCACAGGGTAAAGTGCTTTCCCAGCGGCGATTGAATTCCCATTGCTTTTATTGCTGCTTCGTTTAATATATAATTTGATTTGTCGGCGGAAAACTTCTTAGAGAAACTTCTGCCTGCTGCCATTTCCATTTTAAAGGTCTCAATAAAATCATAATCCACACCGACCCCGCGCATGAGTATATTTTGATTGGGGTCCTTGCCTTTCCAGCTGACACCCAGTGTAGAGATATCGCGGCCGTAGGTGGGAAGGCTCGCCGAAGCCGTTACATTTACAATAGAGGAATTTTGTAATAATTCATTCTTGAGAGATTGGTAGTCCTGTCTATGGGCCTGGGGGATCGACATAGAAATTAAATGTGCCTTTTCAAATCCCAATTTCCTATTTTGCATATAGTTAAGCTGGTTTGAGATTACAATGGTACTAAAGATAAAAATAATAGTAAGAGAAAATTGAAAAATCACAAGAACTTTCCTGGGCAGGTAACCCTTTGCCCCTGATTTTAATGTGCCTTTCAATACCTTTTCCGGCTGAAAAGATGAGAGGAACAAGGCGGGATAACTTCCGGCGGCAAGACCGGTAAAGAGAGTGACAATCAATAAGCCCAGGAGAATTGGCAGGTTACCCGTCAGGCCCGAAGTCAGGGTTAACATTTTTCCTGTCAGCGTGTTAAAGGCAGGTAGGAATAGTTCCACTAACATGACAGCCAATATCATGGCAATAAAAGAGAGAAGAAGGGACTCCCCCAGGAATTGGCCGATAATGTTAGTCCGCCGTGCTCCCACCACTTTTCGCACGCCGATCTCATTTGCCCGGGTGCTGGACCGGGCCGTTGCCAGGTTCATAAAATTGATGCAGGCGATGAGTAAAACAATAAACGCCATGAGCGAAAAAAGATAAATATAGGAAATATCACCGCTTCCCGGTATGCTGCCGCCCACCAGGTGCGAAGAATGCAGGTGGATGCGTTTAAAGGGCTGGAGGTAGAGTGAAGACGTGGAATCGGGGATGTGTTTTTTTAAATAGTTGGAAATCTTTTGGTTAACGGCTTTATATGGTGTATTTTTCTTGAGCAATACGTATGAGTAGAAGGAAGTATTATGCCAATCCACCAGTGTTTCCTGGGCCAGCCACCCCATTAGCCCTTCCCGGCCCACATGGAGGAAAGGGACCGCAAAATCAAATTGAATATGGGAATCGGGGGGAAGGTTTTTCATGACCCCGGTTACGAAAAAATCATATTGATTGTCCACCCGGAGGGTTTTTCCCATCGGGTCTTCATCATTGAAATATTTGGCTGCCATTGTTTCTGTAAGTACAATGGAATTGGGATGGGAAAGTGCGGTTTGGGGATTTCCTTTTACCAGGAAAAAGGAAAACATGTGGAAAACCGAGGGGTCGGTGAAAACGCCCCGGTTTTCATAGAAAGCGGTTTCGCCGTGTTTTAGCAGCCATGTTCCTGTGGAATAAAACCGCGCCGCTGCAATGATTTCCGGGAATTCTTCTTTTAAGGCCGGGGCAAGGGGTGCGGGTGTTACCGCCTGGTGAGCGACTTCGCCCTTTCGCCATACTTTAATGATCCGGTAAAGATCATCGCTATTTTTATGAAACCTGTCATAGCTCAACTCAAATTGAACCCACAGCAGTATGAGAATACAGACAGCCATTCCTACTGCCAACCCGAAGATATTGATAAACGAAAATCCTTTTAACCGGATAATGTTTCTAAACGTGATTTTTAAATAATTTTTAAACATAGGTGCCTCCTAAAAGTTCCCTGCTATTCATACCTCAATGCCTCCACGGGATTGGTAAGGGCAGTCCTGACAGACTGATAACTGACGGTTGACAGGGCAATGACCAGGGCCAGCAGCGCAGAAAATATAAATATGTCCAACCCAATGACTGCCCGGTAGACAAAATTTTGCAGCCATTTATTCATGACAATATATGCGGTGGGCCAGGCAATGATATTTGCCAGTAAAATCCATTTGGCAAACTCTTTTGAAAAAAGCGTCATTATCGCGATCACAGACGCGCCCAGGGTTTTTCGTACACCGATTTCCCTGGTTCGGCGTTCGGCCGTGAAGGACGCCAGGCCAAACAGCCCCAGGCAGGATATGATAATGGCAAGCAGGGCAAAATATCTAAAAAACTCACCCATGCGTTTTTCCGCTCTATATAAATGTTCAATGGTTTCATCCAGGAAACGGTACTCAAAGGGAAACCTGTGCCGGAATTCTTTCCAGGTTTTTTCCAGTAATTTTACGATACTCTCAATACTCCCGGGTTTTATCCTGACGCTGAGATAGCGGCTCCTTTGGGTGTCAAATTTTACCATCAACGGCTCCACCGGCATACGCAAGGATTTGTAATGGAAATCATTTATTACCCCGATGATTTTATAGTTTCCTCCATGACTGAATTTCTTCCCCAAAGGAGATTCCATGCCCATGGCTTTTACGGCAGCTTGATTAACGATAATGGCTTCGGCGGGGTCCGTGGGAAACTCCTTTGAAAAAAACCTCCCCTGCGCCATCTCCATTTTATAGGTTTCCAAGAAATCATGGTTCACTTCAATAATTTGCATCTGCACCCGTTCGTCTGGTTTTTTGCCTTCCCAATCCGCACCCGATGTCCCGGAGCCGATATGAATAGGGACATAGTTTGAAGCGGCCACCCCCAGGACACCGGGATGTTGCAGCAGTCGATTTTTAATGGAATCATAATTCTTTGCCAGGTCGTTTCCCATGTACAAATAGATTAAATTTTCTTTATCGAAGCCTAAATGAGAATGTTTTATCAGTTGAAGCTGTTTATAAACCGCCGCTGTTCCGATTATAAAGATAATGGAAAGGGAAAACTGGAAGATCACCAATATTTTCCTGAAAGCAGCCCCCCTGGTTCCGGCACGTTTAAAGCTTTTAAAAATCCCTGTCGGTTTGAAAGATGAAAGGTAGATTGCCGGGTAACTTCCGGCAGTCACCGCCGTCAGCATGACGAACAAAATAAGACCGGCAACAATTTTCGGATCGAAATAATCGATGGTTAGCTGCTTGCCAATAAGGTTATTAAATACCGGGAAAAATAATTCTACCATAATCACGGCAATAAAAAGCGCTGCAATCACCATTAAAAAAGATTCTCCGTAAAACTGTTTGATAATGTCTTTTTTTCTTGCCCCCACCACTTTTCTCATACCGATTTCCTTTTCTCTAGTGATTGCCCGTGCCGTGGCCAGGTTCATAAAATTTATACAGGCCAGCAGCAGGATAAATATGGCGACGATGAAGAAAATATAGACATACTGGATGTCGCCGTGTCCACCCATGTCGAAATTAAAGTCGGAATATAGATGGATGCGGGTTAACGGTTGAAGGTAATAGCTGTTCTGATCTCTGGCGTTGTGTTTTCTTACACATTCATTCAGTTTTCGGTTCATCTCGGGAATTTTTGCATCTTTAGCCAATAAGAGGTAGGTAAAAAAGGAAATATTGCCCCAATTGTCAATAGACACTTTTGCCCAGTCTTTGAGTTTGCTGAAAGGGATAAGAAAATCGAATGTCAAATGAGAGTTGTGGGGTACATTTTCAATGATGCCGGTAACAATGAAATCATCCCTGTTGTTAACATTAAGGACTTTTCCCATCGGGTCTTTATGAATAAAGATTTTTTTTGCTAATCGTTTGGAAATGATGATAGAATTTTTATTCTTAAAAGCGGTTTTGCGATTTCCTTTGATAAAAGGAAAGTCGAACATAGTGAAGAAATCCGCATCCACCATGGCGCATCCTTCCTTGAATTGTTTTTTCTTGAATGTCAGCAGGACCCTTCGCCAGGGCAGGATTCTCGTGGATTTCACTACATCCGGATATTCTTCTTTCATAGCAGCGGCGAGGGGGGCCGGACTGACTGCCTCATGCTTCGGGGATGCCTTGCCTCCATCCAGTATAACTCGATATATGTCGTCCGAATTCTCATGAAACCGGTCGAAACTCAACTCATCCCGAACCCATAACAAGATGAAGATAGAAATCGCCATACCAATGGCTAAACCGAAGATATTAATAAACGTATATCCTTTTTGTTTTATAAAGTTTCTTATAGCAATCTTTAAATAATTGACAAACATGATGACCTCCTGGTGTCGTGTCAATGATTAATTGACGGATAAGAATAATAAATCCGAAATCCGAATATCGAAATCCGAAACAAATCCGAAATTCAAATTTTCAAAATTCAAAACAAGAACACCGGTACGAGGTAATTTTTTTGTTTTGGTCATTTGAATTTCGATCATTTGAATTTGTTTCGAATTTCGTGCTTCGTGCTTCGAATTTAAAAACATTTGGATCATTCCTGCAAAATGGAGCATTTTAAATTGCCAATAGATAGCATGGCACTACTCTTCTTTAACGACCCGGCCGTCCAACAGGTGGATAATCCGCCTGCTGTAAGACGCATTTCTTTCGGAATGGGTGACCTGGATAATAGTGGTTCCTTCTTTGTTCAGCCTGGTTAGCAGCTCCATGATTTCCTGTCCCTGCTCCGAATTCAGGTTGCCGGTGGGTTCGTCTGCCAGGATAATCTTGGGTTTCATGATAATGGCCCGGGCCACGGCTGTCAACTGCTGCTGACCCCCGGACAATTGATCGGGGAAAAGGTCTTTTTTAGCCACGATATTAAACCGGTCCAGCATTTCCGCCACCAACCCCTTGCGCTCGGATGTCTTGACTTTTTTGTACAACAAGGGGGTCTCCAGGTTTTCATACACGGTCAAATTATCGATCAAATGGTAACTCTGGAAAATAAAACCGATATTTAACTGGTGAAGCCGCGTTCGATTTTTTTCATTGAGTTCATGAACCGTTTGATCCTCGAAATAGTATTCCCCGTCGGAAGCGGTGTCCAGCATGCCGACAATGTGCAGCAGCGTAGACTTCCCGGCTCCGGAAGGGCCCATAACCGTCACAAATTCACCCGCTTCCACATCCAGGTCAACATCCCGCAGCACATATGTCCTGCCAAACCCGGTTTTATAGTATTTCATAATTCCTTTCAATTTGATCATGTAATTTCCTCCATTTAAGATTTATTCGTTTTCATTTGTTTCCGCTGCTTTATGCTTTTCCATGAACATAACCGGGATACGGTTTTCCGAAGGAACCCCGATTTGAATCAGTTTCCAGTCTTTGTCGTGTTCTTTGATCACCTGTTTTAACACATCGACTTTGGCTTCCGTGGAATCTTCTCCTTCTTCCCAGGAAATGATTTCCACGCGGTACTTTAACCGTCTTTTTTTGCCGTTTATTCTCACGTCGATTTCGATGTTTTGTTCGTCCTCAAACGTGGGTATTTGAATGACTACCTCTTTCATTTTTTATCTCCTATTTTTAGCCACGAAGGCATTTACAATGCGGTAAAAAACACGAAGATACACGAAATGATTTATTATAAAACAATTCTTTCCTTTGTGTCTTCGTGTCTTTGTGGCTGTTTTTTCCCATTTTCTACCTCCTGTTACTCATACCTGAGTGCGTCCACCGGGTTGGCGGTGGCTGCTTTGATGGATTGATAACTGACAGTTACCATCGCAATGAACAGGGCAATCAACCCGGATAGGATAAATATTTCAATCCCCAGGGTTGTTCGGTAGGCAAAATTTTGCAGCCATTTGTTCATGGCATAAAACGCCACCGGCCAGGCAATGATATTGGCCACTACTACCCATTTAAGGAATTGCCTGGAGAAAAGCAGGACAATCCCGGAAACCGTTGAACCCAATACCTTGCGAATGCCGATCTCCTTGGTTTTTTGCTCCGCGGTGAAAGAAGCCAACCCCAATAAACCCAGGCAGCCGATTAAAACCGCAATAAAAGCAAACACACTGAAAGCACTTCCCAATTTTTGCTCCATTTTGTAAGCCCTGGCGAAAATGTCATCAAAGAAATGGTATTCAAAGGGATACCTGGGGGAAAAGGTTTTCATTTTTTCTTCCAGGAACGCCAGGGTACCGGGAATTCGCGCGGTTTTTATTTTTGCCGACAGGTAGAAAATAGGACTTTTCAGCTCCAGGTAATAAAGAAGCGGTTTTATTTTTTGGTGTAACGGCACTAAATGAAAGTCTTTCATAATTCCCACGATCTTCCCCTTCCTCTCCCCTCTGCCGAACTCTTTGCCCAGCGGTGACTTCCAGCCCAAATACTTTACCGCGGACTCATTCAGCAGAAAGGCCCCGTTTTTATCTGAGGGAAAATCTCTTGAGAAATTTCTTCCTGCCACGATTTTTATCCCGAAAAGATCGACAAAATCATAATCGACAAAACCTGCAAACATAAACCTTTCAACATCTTCAGGTTTACCCGGCCAGTCCACCCTGAGGATGGCGTTGGTGCTGTCGGGCAGGGTGCTGGATGTAGAAACATATAAAATGTCAGGGTTTCGCAGTAATTCAGTTTTTATTGTTCCCGCTTTCTTACGGGCTTCGCTGTCCTTCATGGGTATGACCACGATCTGATCTCTGTCGTATCCGAGGTCCCTATTTTTTATAAAACCCAACTGGTTTTTAATAACTACCGTACAAATGATCAGCACGATTGAAATGGTAAACTGGGTGACCACGAGAATATTTCTCAGTGGTGTACCTCTCCGGCCGCTGCTGTATTTTCCACCCAGTATGGAAACCGGTTTAAAGGATGAAAGCAGCAGTGCGGGGTAACTTCCCGCCAGGAGGCCAACCAGCACCATCAAGGCCAATATACCCAGTACAAAGGGAAGGTTTCCCGGTAAATTTAAACTTAAATCCCGTTCAACAAAAGAACCGAAGGCAGGTAAAAAGAATTCCACCACCAGGATTGAACATAAGAAAGCAATAAACGTAAGTATTAAGGATTCTCCCAAAAACTGCTTGATTAACTGGTTTCTTTTGGCACCGGCTATTTTTCTTATTCCCACTTCCCGACTGCGGGGAGCAGAACGCGCCGTGGCTAAATTCATATAATTGATACAGGCCATCACCAGGATCAAAAGGGCAATGGCGGTAAACAGGTAGATGTATTTTATGTCACCGTTTGCCGATATTTCACCCAGCAAATGCGAATAAAGATGGATTTTCGACAACGGTTGAATAGATAAAGGATCATCCATAATCCGTTTATAAGACGGATGGTCTTGTTTTACGTGTTTTCTCATCATCGCGGGGAATTTACGTTCCAATTCTGCCGGGTCGGCATCTTTACTTAAAAGGATATAGGTTAAGTAAGTATTCTGGTTCCAGCCGGTTAAGGTGTTCCCGGGAAAAGAAAAATAATCTTCAAAGGGCGCAACAAAGTCCATGATTAAATGTGAGCTTTTGGGTATGTCTTTTAGAATGCCGGTGACTTTAAAATGGTGAGTTCCTTTGCACAGTAATATTTTGCCTATGGGGTCATCATTTCCAAAATATTTTTTCGCCGACTGTTCCGATAAGATGATGGAATATGGTTCCTTTAACGCGGTTTCCGGGTTACCCTTTACCAACTTAAAGGAAAATATTTTAAATATACCGGGGTCTGTAAAAAAGAACCGTTTTTCAATGAAGTTCTTCTCTCCGTATGAAACCAACATATTCCGTCTGAGTTTTACCCGTACGGCGGAAATGATCTCCGGGAATTCATCCATTAATGCCGGGGCCAACGGTTTGGGAGTAAGCACCGCCGGGCTGGACCCCTCGTGACTTCCTCCCCTGGTAATCCTATAAATGCGGTCATATTTTTCATGAAACCGGTCAAAGCTGAATTCATACTGCACGTACAATAAAATGAGAATTACAGCAGCGATGCCTATAGTAAGTCCCAGGATATTGACAAGTGAATAAACTTTATGCCTCAAAATATTTCTTAACGCCACTTTTAAATAGTTTTTAAACATAAGCACCTCCTAATAGCTCATTCATAGCGCAGGGCGTCCACCGGGTTGGCTTTGGCTGCTTTGATGGCCCGGTAACTTACGGTCAACCATGCAATGGCCAACGCCATTCCACCGGACAGGATAAAGCTCCAGATGCCAATGGAAGTCCGGTAAGGAAAATTCCGGATCCAGTTATTCATAACCAAATAAGCAGCGGGCCAGGCAAAAAGATTGGCCAGGATTACCAATCTCGTGAACTCCTTTGTTAAAAGCAGGATAATACCGGCAACTGTTGCCCCCATTACCTTGCGGATACCCACCTCTTTTGTCCGTCTCTCAGCGGTGAAAGATGCCATCCCCAACAAACCGAGACAGGCAATAAAAATGGCAAGAAAAGTAAAATAAGAAAGAATTTTCCTTGACCTTTCTATATTCCTGAATTGCCGGTCAAACGATGCGTCCATGAAAAAGGAATTAAACGGCATGTGGGGAACCAGTGCCTCCCATTTTCGTTTTAAAAAATCCATGGCAGCTTTTATATCACCTGGTTTGATCCTGACAACGATAACCTGGAGCGGATTAAACCGATGATCCGGCACATTACTAAGAATAAGGGGCTCGATGGTGCTGGTGATTGGGTGTATGTGAACATCTTTGACCACCCCAATCACTTTCCTGGGCAGCCATCCGCCTATCCCGGACGGTGCCGATACTTTTATAGTTTTTCCCAACGGCTCTTTCCAACCGTATCGTTTGACAGCCGTTTCATTAATTATCACCGACTCTCTCTCATCCGCACCGAAATCCTTTGAAAAATTTCTCCCGGCCGTGATCTTCATTCCCAGTGTAGGGATAAAATCGATATCGACATTTACATCGTCCATCAACTGCGTGGTGGCCTGAGTAAATCCTTCCGGGATCTTGTCATTGATCTGCGTCCCCCACCCCGGCAGCGTGGAGGAGGCTGATATATTTAAGACACCGTGATAGGTTTTCAGTTCCTTTTTGATCACCGGCAGCATGTTCCTGATATGATCATCCATCATGGGCAGAACGACCACATGTTCCTTATCAAAACCCGGATCCCTGGTTTTCATGTAATTCAATTGGTTGATCATGATAGCTGTTCCGATAATAAGGACGATGGATATGGCAAACTGCGTCACCACAAGAATACCACGCAAACGGGAATGAGAGGTGCCGGATTTCAAATCACCTTTCAATACGTTGATGGGTTGGAAAACGCTGAGGAAGAAAGCCGGGTAACCGCCGGCCAGGATCCCGGTAAAAAGGGTCAACCCGATAATGCCGGGAATAAGCCAGGGCGTTTCATTTACATTGAGAGCCAGAGGCCGCCCGGCTAAAGAACTGATGAGGGGCAGGCCGGCTTCCACCAAAATCAGTGCCACCACCATTGAAAAGGAGCTTAAAATAAGTGCATCCATGAGAAATTGCACCCTCAATCTTCGCCGGTCAGCACCCAATACCTTACGAATACCAACCTCCAACGCCCGGTTGGATGATCGGGCCGTGGAAAGATTCATAAAATTAACACAGGCAATGAGCAGCACAAAAAGGGCAACGGCCGAAAAGATATAGATATAAAGAATCGCATCGTTTCCCTGCCGTCCCGGGGTATAAAGGCGTATCTCTTTTAACGGCTGCAGGAAGAACTCAGTGCTGGCGCCCTTTGCCCGCATCCGCTCACCCGCATGCTTTTCAAGCAGTGCCGGGAATTTCTTTTCCAGCTCCCTGTAATCCGCATCTTTTTTCAAGAGAACATAGGTACTGAAATTAAATGATATCCAGTCCGTAAGGATAGGAGAAACCGTTTCGTCCCGGACATACAACGTTTTGAATGAACAGAGCGCATTAAAGAGAAAATGGGAATTTATCGGTATATTCTTTATAACCCCTGTAACCGCATAGTCTTCGCTTTCGTTGAACCTTAAAATTTTTCCCAGGGGTTCTTCATTGCCGAAATACTTTTTTGCCATATCCTCGGTTATCACGATGGAATAAAGCACTGTCAAAGCCGTGCGGGGATCGCCTTTGACCATTGGCCATGAAAATATATCGAAGACAGAATCATCGGCATAACGGATTCGGGTTTCGAGGAATTGTTTATCTTTGTATTTGACAACGGGGCGGGACATCCAGCCGAATCTTACCGTATTGACCACTTCCGGGTAACCGTCCCGCAGAGCCAGGGCAGCAGTAGCATTGGAAGCTGACCCTGTAACTTCTGTCCCTCCTATTTTATTATGCACACATAGACGGTAGATCCTGTCGGCATTCTCGTGGTACTTATCAAAACTAAGTTCGGAATTGATATAAACCACCAGGAGAATACAACAAGCCATGCCAATGGCAAGACCGGCGATATTGATAAACGAATATCCTTTGTGCCTTACAATGTTTCTTAATGTCGTTTTAAGATAGTTTTTAAACATAAGCACCTCCTAAATGCTGGTTTAGAGCAAGAAACTCGCTGTCCGGTGCGCTCTGCTCTATGCGAGTTTAAATTGTCGCATAGAGCAAAAGCAGCACCAGTACAATCAAATAAACAATCACTTTTTTCATTTTTTTTACTTACCTCTGTTCACGTCTTACCTTCATTTACCTATAATTTTGGATACACTAATCCTGTCCTCTTATATACAGGGCTGTATTTTTTATTTCTTAAATCTTACGTAATATACTACTCTACGCTCCAGGCTCTATGCTCTCCGCTCTTCACAAATGGAATTCTTCGTTGACATTTTCTGTGACGATATGGCCGTCGAACAGGTGAATGGTGCGTTGACTGTATTCTGCATAGGCCGGTGAATGGGTTACCATCACGATAGTGGTCCCGGATTCATGGAGTTTGGTGAGCATTTTCATGACTTCTTCACCGTTGGCAGAATCCAGGTTCCCGGTGGGTTCGTCCGCCAGGATCAATTTAGGGTCGCCGACGATTGCCCGTGCCACAGCCACCCGCTGCTGTTGTCCACCGGATAACTGCTGCGGGAAATGATTCTTCCTGGGGATGAGCTGCATTTTTTCCAGGACCTCGTTAACTTTTTTCTTACGTTCCGAAGTGGGAACTTTGAGGTAAAGCAGTGGGAGTTCTACATTTTCATATACGGTTAATTCATCGATGAGGTTGAAGCTCTGGAATACAAACCCGATATTCTTTTTACGCAATTGGGCCCGTTTTTTTTCGGAAAACCTTGAGACTTCATGGTCCAGGAAGATATACTCGCCTTCCGAAGGGTTATCCAGCAGCCCCAGGACGTTTAACAGTGTGGACTTGCCGCAGCCCGAAGGGCCCATTACTGCAACAAATTCTCCCTCCTGTACCTTTAAATTGACTTTATTCAAAGCCGTGGTTTCCACTTCTTCGGTGGTGTAGATTTTCTTTAAATTCTTTGTTTCGATCATTCTTATTCTCCTAATTTCACTACGTTTGCTTCAAGACTTCGCTTGAAACCAAAATCACCTGCGGTGGGACATGCAATATGTAAAGCATGTTGGCTTATTACCGCATTGTAAATGCATATTTCATTTTAAAACCAGGCGTTCATTATTGCCATAATGTTCATACGATGATGTAATCACTTCTTCTCCGGGGTCCAGTCCCTCAAGGACCTCAAAATATCGCGGGTTTTGACGGCCCAGGCGGATGGAGCGTTTAACTGCAAATTCCCTGGATTTATCCAGCACAAATACCCAATTACCGCCCGTGGTCTGGTAAAATCCCCCCCTGGCCAACAGGATGGCTTCAGAGGCTTCACTTAATTCCAGCCGGAGATGAATGCTTTGTCCTCGCCGGATGCCTACGGCCTCCTGGCCGGTAAACTCCAGGTCTACTTCAAATTTTCCATCTTTCACTTCCGGGAAGACTTTTGCCACTGCCATTTCATATGTCTTCCCCGCAAAATCAAACCGCCCGATTCGTCCTTTTTCAATGCGATTGATATAGTGTTCATCGATCTCTGCTCTCACTTTAAAACCTTCCAGTTTATCGATCTGACCCAGTCGTTGTCCCGGAGTTTTGGATTGTCCTACTTCAGCATCCATCGCGGTCAGGTGACCGGAAATTGGGGCCCGGATGGTCAGGTTTTCCAACTGTTGTTTTACCAAATCGAGGTTCTCCTGCATTCGCTTCACTGAGGTTTCCAGGTGTTTCACCTGTTGTTCTCTGAACTTCAAGTCTTTTTCCTGGGTTTCGATGGTTAATTTTCTTTTTTTCTTCTGGTATTCGTATTCATCTTTGAACTCGTCGAATTCCTGTTTGGAGATCATTTTTTCTTTGTACAGGACTTCGTAGCGTTCGAATTTTCGCTTGATGCGGGTTAGATAGTAATCCGCATCGGTTCGTTGGCTTTCCAGTGCCAGGCGGTTTTGTTCCAACTGGAGGCGGGTGGCCCTGAGATCATTGCTGGCCCGGTTAATCATGGCCTCGTTATTCAG
>WVZO01000353.1 GCA_011772425.1 Candidatus Aminicenantota bacterium | reverse complement strand
GTGGCATCCAACCAGTTGATTTTATTACATTGCCCTTTCATAAAAGGTGCGGCGGGATTCGATACATCGAGTATCGATAGGCCATCGTATCCATTGGCCACATAGGCGATAGTACCAATAACACAGACATCTTCCACCCGTCCTGAGGTACTATAATTTCCAACCCGAACCGGCGCCTGCGGTCTGGATACATCGATTACCTGCAATCCGCCCCCTCTATCCGCCACATAGGCGTAATTGCCGGAAACATGGAGTTTTATCGCGTAACCGGGGGTATCATAGTTACCGATTTTCTTCGGGATGGAGGGATCGCTGACATCGATAATATCAAGGCCGGTTTTGGCAGCCGCGCAGTAGGCGTAACGGCCCTGTACAAACACATCGCTGTAGCTTCCCTCCTTGAGTTCTCCCACTTTGCGAAGGCTCAGGTATTGGGAATTTGAGAAACCAATACCCGGTAACCATAAACACATCAATACACCCAACAGGAAATAAATTAAAAAGGTCTTCATTTTACGTCTCCTACTTTAATAGTTTAGTACAAATTTAAGATGTAAAAGTTAAATTAGATAATACTTTACACTTTTTTCCAGGAGGTAAATTATGAGGAGTTTCCAGGAGGTTAATACTTATAAATATTTACTCTTCCTTCTTATCAAACATAAAACTTTTGGCGGCAGGGTTCACCGAAATATGGACAAAAATCAACGGCATCGGCCCCACCAGTGCCACTGGACCTGGATTCAAGAATATTATGTTTTTGAAAAATGTCCAGAGAGACCCAAGTGTCAACTAATATGTAAATCAATAAAAAAGCCTCTCTCAGCTTTTTATCCTGGGTAATACAGCCAGAACTCCGAACCACCAGGCTGGATTCTTTTTCCTTCAGGGAAATCTTGCCTGGCGACATCTTCCCCAAAAAATCCAAATTTCAACGTTCCGCCCCTGGATTCTGGATTGAAGTCCAGAGGGGGTCAAGTCTTGCTCTATAACAATGTTGCAACGCAAGCCTTGACCCCGTCTCGTTAAACTCAACGTTGCCAACTGAGAAAACGGGACAAGGAAGAAATCTTTTTTCCGGTTATGCCGCAGATAGGGGCAATTGTACGATTACATCAAGGAACCACCACCAGTGTGTTGTGGGAATGTTTTCATCACGCCGCCAACTAACCAAATCAGCGATACCTTTGATCGACTCGTAGAATTCCTTGGCTCTTTGCAGCAATATTCTATCTGCATTTAGTACACGTTTTCGGTCTTCATCCGATAGATGTGACTCAAATTTGGAGATTTCGCTTCGAGTCATTAGCATATCTAAATGTTCCATTCCGCTTACATCAGGGAATTGTACATCTGTTTCATAAACTTCAATTAGTTTTTTATAATTCATTATCCACCTCCCTTAGAAATCCAATCCATTCAAATCCAGGCTTTGCCAGATACTGCTGCGGACGTTCAAGAACAAAACAACTCTCCATTATCCCATCATAGTTAAACATAACCAGCCATTGCTTATTTTGAACTACTGCGATTACAGTCACGTAAGGCACACGGTTGTACCAATAACGATACACTTGCGCAGATTTATCACTTAATACCTTCAAAATTATTTTTTCATAGTCCTCAAGGGTTGCGTCGGGTGGTAAATGTCCTCGTGATTTACGCTTTTGTAGATGGTGCATTGCACTGGTAGGTTTCCAACGTATTTTAGCGCGTACCCCTTTAATAGCATCTGACATCTCTTGATACCTAATCATCGTTTTTAATACCTCTAAATTCCTTACGCAATAACTTTTCAGGTTTGACTGGATGTTGAATGAAGTTATAAATTATCACAAATAAGCAGAAAAATCAAGAAAGAGAAAACAAAGCAGGCGAGAAATCTTTAGCTCTTTGAGAGAAGGAGAGAAGGTGACAAGAGAAGGTTTCGCCTCAATAAGGGTTTCCAGGCGGACGTAAGGGTGAACCTTGTGTTCACCCCCTATTATGACACAGTCTCTAAATCAAACCCCTACGGCTGTATTTAATTTTCGGAGGCTTCTTGGATGACCCAAAAACAAATCCAGGTCCCACAACGTTTGCGGCAAATGCCTTTGGTCTGTACATACTATTTTGCCTGGCACCTTTTTTATTATGCCTCCAATAAAAAAGTTTTGCGGGGGATTCCAAAGGGACACTTACAGTGTGGTATTAAATAATACTCATAGAGACGGAAAGTCGTTTGAAGCGTCTTACGCCGTCCTGGCACTGCAAATGCTCCCCCACGCAGTGGGGTTTTTCAAAAGAGCCCCCTTTGGCCG
>WVZO01000540.1 GCA_011772425.1 Candidatus Aminicenantota bacterium | reverse complement strand
TGCTGCAGCATCACCTCCGATAACCAGATGGCATAAACATCATCGGTCCGCCGCCACGGCAAGTCCCGCCTGTTCTTCCTGTACCACCCCAACAATTCCTCAACCGGAAATTCCATTTTCTTTGCCTTCGGCGACCAGGAGGCTCTTTGGTAAAACCGCCCCCTGGACCCCCACAAAACTTTTCATACACGGTCAATCATTGAAATTTGCTTTTAACACCTTGCCCCATTGTAATCATCTGTATTCCGTTTACAAAGAAGGGTTTGTAATTTGTAATTTCGGATTTGGAATTTGTTTGTAATTTGTGATTTGTAATTTGTAATTTTCATTTTTTCTTCTTCTCTTCGTGTTCCTTCGTGTCCTTCGTGGCTTCGTGGTTCCATTTATTTGAGCTCCTCCAGCAGCGCCGCCAAAAAATCCCACACCTTGCTGATACTACCAATATGTACCTTCTCATCCGGGGAATGGGGATTCTTAATCGTAGGCCCAAAAGAAATCATGTCCATACCAGGGAGTCTTTCTCCAATCACACCGCACTCCAATCCACCGTGAGTGGTCTCCACCACGGGTTTTTTCCCGAATAGCTTTTCATAAACGCCAACACTTTGGTTAAGCAGCAGCGATTTCATGTTGGCCTGCCAACCCGGATACCTGTCCCGATTCTTCGTGCTTCCTCCAGCCAGTTTCACTACAGAAGCAATATGACGTCCCACATCGTCCAACCGGGACTCAAGAGGACTCCTCTGCATGGTAACCATTTTTAACTGGCGATACTCTATCTTGAAACTGGCAAAATTGTTGGACGTCTCTACAAAATGCTCCACCTCGGTAGACATGGCATAAATCCCATGGGGCACCGCCAGGATCAGTTGAATCACTCTTTCCGTGCATTCAGCAGTGACCGCTTCCGGGTAATCTTCTTTGCTCCCATTCAAAACCGTTAGTTTTAAATCCGGGTCCGTATTTTTAAACTCCATGTGTAAAACGTTTTCCAGTTGAGAGACAGCATCTCTTGCCTTTTGATCATTTTCTGCGGCGATATAAATCACGGCCTCAGCGTTCCTGGGCACCGCATTATCTGCACTGCCGCCTTCCAGGTTTGCCAACCGAAAATCAACCGTCTCCTTCACCGCATAGAGAACCCTTCCCAACACTTTCAAGGCATTGGCTTTTTCATGGTGAATATCCGCGGAATGACCGCCTGCCATGCCGCCGGCTTTAATAGTTAACGAAATATAACCAGGTGGAACCGTTTCATATTCCAGGAGCAATGTATGGTCGCTCTTCTCTCCACCGGCACTCCCAATGGTCAGTATCCCCTCTTCTTCAGAATCGAGATTTATCAACCGCTTTCCCTTTACGAAACCCGGTTCCAATCCGAAAGCACCAGTTCCTGCCGTTTCTTCATCCACGGTGAAAAGCAGTTCCAACGGCGGATGCTTTAAATCTTTATCCAGTGCCGCCGCCAATCCCATGGCTATGGCGATACCGTTATCCGCACCCAGAGTAGTCTTATCCGCAGTCAACCATTCACCGTCATAAACCAGGCCAATGGGGTCTTTGCTAAAATCATGATCCGAATCCGGGGTCTTTTCACACACCATGTCCTGGTGACCCTGGATAATCACCGGCGCCGATTCTTCAAAACCTGGTGAAGCCGGTACTTTTATCAACACATTACCCACTTTATCCTGCCGCGCCTCGAAATCGTGGTTTTCGGCCCAAGCCATCAACCACTGCCCAATTTGTTTCTCGTTCTTTGAACAGCGCGGATTTTTGTTTATCTCCTCGAACCATTTCAAAATTTCAACCGTTTTCTTGTGTTCTATATTCATTCATTTCTCCTTTTAAATTCAAATAACAGGACACCACCCGGGCAATAAAATCTTCTCTCAATACCTCATCACGCAAATCTTTCTCCTCCACTACCGGAATCAGGGGAAAACGTTTCATAAACGCACAGGCAAAAATACCTATACCGTTTTTTTGAACCACTCCGCTTTCATAATACACCTCAAGCCCATTCACCCCACAGGAAGGAGATTGGCTCTTAAAGATAAACCCACATAACTCCTCTTTTTCCAACTGTTTCAACCGCGATTCTATCCATACCTGCATCCGCCGGGTAAGATCGATACCGGTCTCTTTGGTTATCATCCTTGGGTCCTCTAGTCCGGCCGAATTCACTAACCGAACCGGCTCCCTGGGTACCCCAAAACCGGCTTCCTTTTCCGGACAAACCGGTATATAATCCACGTATTGGCCCAGGACATCAGCCAGGAAACGATCCAACGTGTGCCCACCGTTGCAGCGAACCTTTTCCCCCAATAAACAAGAACTAATACCCAATTTGATCTTCTCTCCCATTATTCTTACCTTCTTACTTATTCAACTGCCATATGGAGAAGTTCAGAACCGCTGCAAAACTGACCCATAACCAGTAAGGTAACAACAAAAAAGCTGCCAGCTGCTTTATCCTGAAAAACCATATTATGGTTAGAACAATAAAAATCCATAAAACAATAACTTCAATAAATCCGTACAGCGGGTTATGCAGGAAAAAGAAAAAATAACTCCAGAACGTATTCAGAAGCAATTGAATAGCAAACAGGATCAGGGCTGTTTGTTTAAGGTTAAGAGTCGTCTCGGCGGTCCAAACCAGGTAAAGTGCGATTCCCATTAACAGGTACAAGGAAATCCATACAGGAGAAAATACCCAATTGGGTGGTGTAAATTCGGGTTTGTTAATATGAATATACCAGGTACTTATGGAAGAGATGTTAAAAAGGGCGCCTATTATACCGGCCAATTGACAAAACACCAGGGAAAGAATAAATTTTATGGCATTGCTGCTCATACGGCCTCCATTTAAAATAAAATCCTATTTTAACGATTTTAAATTTTTTTTTCAATTCTTTTTTACATTGTTTTGAAATATGGTAAAATAATCCCATGTGTTTTAAAAGCCTTTGGCCCAATACCTTACATATGAGATTCACCTGCACGCTCACGGAGGAGGTCTTTGCGCCATGAAAGTGGATGATCTCTCAAAAGAACAATTGATGGAAAAAATAAAATCCTTGAACCGGGAGATCACCCGTTTAAAAGAGAAAGAGGCACAGCGAATCCACACGGAGAAAGCCTTAATCAAAACCAAAGCCACTGCTTATGCGTTTATAAATGCCACCTCTGATCTGGCAGCTTTATTGAATACCAATGGCATTATCCTGGAGGTAAACGAAGCAGCGGTGCGGCGGGTGGGTAAACGTGTCACTGAACTTACCGGCAAATGTATATTTGATTTTTTCCCCCCGGAGTTTAAAGATTTCAGGAAAGTCTATATCAATATCGTACTGCAAACCAAAGAACCCCTGCGCTTCCAGGATGAGTACAAGGACCTGATTCTTAATGTATGTATCTATCCCATCCTAAATGATGAAGACGAAGTAGAACGATTGGCGGTTTTTGTCAGCGACGACACCGAGCACAGGCACAATGAAGAACTGCTCCACAGGTATTCCCAAATCCTTTCCACTACTCAAGACCTCATGGCTTATATCGATAAAAATTTCATCTTTCGCACCGTCAACGACGCCTACCTGCGAATTTATAAAAAATCCCGGAAAGAAATTGTGGGACATTCTGTGGAAGAACTTGTAGGAAAAGATTACTTCGAAAAAAAAATAAAAGAGAATATACAACAATGCCTGAATGGTCAGGGAATTCAGCAGCAGGAGTGGTTCGACTTTCCCGATGGAAAACGACGCTGTATGTACATGAGTTATTACCCCCTGCTGGCCAAAGATAAACACGTAACCGGTGTTTTACTCAACTCCGTTGATATCACCAAAATCAAACAATTGGAGGAAGAATTAAAGCGACTTTCCGTTACCGACCTATTGACTCAGATATTCAACCGGACAAAATTTGATCAGGCATTAAAGGAAGAAATAAAAAGATGCAGACGATACAATACAGAGTTGTCCATCATCATGTTTGATATCGACCATTTTAAACATTTCAACGACACGTATGGCCATGATGTGGGGGATAAAATCCTGGTGAGCCTGGTAAACCTGGTAAAAAAATGTATTCGCGACACAGATATTTTCTCTCGCTGGGGGGGCGAAGAATTTATGCTCTTGCTGCCCCATACCTCCCTGGAGAACGCAGTAAAACTGGCGGAACGCATTCGTATCAAAGTCAAGGAACATACGTTTGCGAAGGTGGAGTCTATCACTTGCAGTTTCGGTGTCTCCGAATTTATAAAAGAAGATAATGAAGAAACCCTTATCAAACGTGTGGATAATGCACTTTATGAATCCAAACGATCCGGCAGAAACAAAGTAACCGTAATGTAAATTTAGATGTTGAGAAGTTAAGAGGTTAAGAAGTTAAGAGGAACTAAAAAGTACTCCTTTAAATTCCTTCTCAACTTCTCACCCTCTCACCCTCTCATCCTCTCAACTTCTCAGTCTTTCCCTTCCTCTGATTCAATTCTGTCGATATACGCCTCAAAGGCTGCTTTGCCTTCTTCTTTCCAATACTGGTCGTAATACTTCCAGTTCCTGTATGAACCTTTGGGTTTCCATAAGTCCTCTTCATTATCCCCAGGACAACAGGAAAACCCATTCCATTTGTGTGCGAATTTCTTGTGGAAGTGGTTATGGCGGTCATGATGATGCCCAAATCCACCAAAAACCAGTTTTGCCAGGATCACAAGGCCAACAGCCTGCCAGTAAGTGATGGTTGAAAGACCGAAAACAGCCGGCATCAGGGCATTCCACAGGAGTTTAACTACCAGCCCGAAAACAAAGGCAAACACCACCGCCAACACTACACCGGCAACAACCGCCCCGATGATGCGTAAAATCTTGGGGTGCCGACGACCGGATTTATACCTCTGGTCGTCACCATTGTTACCATTACCATCAGACGTATGTTTTACCATTTTTATCCTCCTTCTGTCATTTTCTGTTTTATTTTCCGAATCGCCCGCGCTTTGCGAGCCAGTAAGGTTCCAATAGGAACCTTCCACTCATTCGACAATCTCCCAAATGATGTTCCTTCAAATTCCGTCGCTATCACCACTGCCTGTTCATTAGGATTCAGAGATTCGACTGCATCATACAACCGGGCATAAAGTTCCCTTTTCTCTGCTTCGGATTCGCCAGAACCGTGTGCATCCTGGAGCAGCCCCGCCAATGACAGGTCGCTGTCTTTTGCTATTTCAGCATCCAGGGAGATATGATGCGATTTCTTTTTCTTCCTGAACATATCCACGATCTTGTTTTTCAACGAGCGATACACATAAGCGGCCAGGTTCTCTATCGGTATTGTCACATCCGCTTTGTCAAATATGTTGACTATCACGTCTTGTACAATATCTTCCGCATCACGGTCAGCCGCGTCTTCAATAAATCGGCGCACATACCGGACCAGCTTGCCGTACTCAGTACGAAAAAACTCAGCCAACTTCTTTTTTCTTTTCATCGCATTCATACCCTATAGACGTTAAATCGCCATTTTTATTGCAAACCATTAGAATTTCTCCTTTTTTTATATTTGCCTTCGGCGACCAGGGACCTTTTTATAAAAAGGTCCCTGGACCCCCAAAAATTTTTTATATGCGGACAGTCATTGTACCACGTTCCACCCCAGTATTTCCCATTAGTGCCATTTTACTTCTTTCTCTTTCTTTCCTTCTCAATTTCTTCGTTTCTCCGTTTCCTCTTTTCTTTGTGCTCCTTTGTGTAACTTTGTGGCTTCCTTAGTTGAATTTCCTTGGTTTTTGTTTTAAAATACTATTTGCCATTCATACCGGGAGGTTGAAAACATGGATTTTCCCATATTTCACCTGGATTTCATGGGTAACCGGCTGTTAATTGCCATTATTGCTATTTTACATGTTCTGATCAATCACGCCCTGGCCGTGGGTTTTATCCCGCTGGTGACCATACTGGAATACCTGGGTTTCAGGCAGAGAAAAACCAACCTTGAAATAGGGATGCAGTGGGATGAGCTGGCACGAAAGATGATGTTCGTGGGGTTTGTTATTACTACGTCTATTGGTGCATTGACCGGTGTGGGCATCTGGTTTTCCGCTTCACTGACCAACCCCGCCGCTATCGGCAGCCTCATCCGCGTGTTTTACAGCGCCTGGTTCAGCGAATGGATTATTTTTGTCTTAGAAGTTGTATTTATTATGCTTTATTTCCTTCGTTGGAAAAAATCCAATGAATCCGAACAAGCCAAAAGAAGACACATTCGTTTCGGTGCAGCACTTAGCGTGTTTTCCTGGCTGACCATGGTAATTATTGTTGCCATCCTCGGCTTCATGATGGACCCTGGTAACTGGTTGTCAGACCGGTCGTTTTTCAGTGGTTTTACCAACCCCCTGTACATTCCGCAACTGTATTTCAGGACACCCCTTGCCATGATGATGGGTGGAGCTTTTGCCCTATTTTTGATATTAATTTTCCTGAAAAAAGAAGATACAATACGGGAAAAAGCCATCTCGTTTACTTCCTTGTGGCTGCTGATATGGTCGCCGGTCGCCCTGGTGGGTGCCTTGTTATATCGATCCACCATCCCCGAATCCATGATGGGTAACCTGCCCACAGCAGTGGGTACCAGGGCCTTCATCAACTGGTACGACTCCATTTTACTGGTCATTTTCGGTGCGGTGATTATCTCCCTTTTGATTGCCTTGTGGGGATTTTTAAAACCCCGAAAATTACCCCGGCCCGCCCTGGTGATTCCTATTATCGTTTTGTTCATTTTCCTGGGAAGTTTTGAGCGGGTCAGGGAATTTATACGGAAACCTTTTGTTATCGGCGAATACATGTATGCCAATGGTTTACGAGTAAAAGACTATCCTCTTTACCAAAAAAACGGCATTCTTCCCTATGCCACCTATGTGAGTACTCCGCAGGTAACAGAAGAAAACAAGATCGAAGCGGGGAAAAATGTATTTATGATTGCTTGCAGCCGTTGTCACACGGTAACGGGTATCAATTCCGTGGTGAGGAAGTTCCGTAACATCACCGGTCCGGGAAAACCGTTGAATGCAGAGGCCATTAAACAATACATTCCCAAAATGCACCAGGTGTGGTATTACATGCCGCCCTTCCCCGGGAATGAAGCCGAACTGGATGCATTAACGGCGTTTATCCTGGAAATGGATAAAAATCCACAATACATCCGCGGTGCTCAAAGCGCTGGTGTAACTATTTCCCCAAAACACAGCAGGAAAAAATCTAACCGGGAGGGAATTTAACCATGCATTATTTTTATTCTCAATTGGAATTACTGTTATTTTCGTTAACGTCATCATCCGGTGTCCCGGTACTAAGAGACATTCCACTGCCCTTACCGCTGCCGGAATGGCTCCTGGTATTTTTACTGGTGATTTCGTTCCTGCTGCACATCCTGTTTGTCAATTTGATGGTGGGTGGTTCTATTTTAACCTTTTGGGCAGAAATCAAGGGATTGAAAAATAAAGAATACGATCGTTTGGCCCGGGAAATTGCCAACACTATTACGGTAAACAAAAGCCTGGCTGTGGTGATTGGGGTGGCGCCGCTGCTTTCCATCAATGCCCTTTATACGGTTTTCTTTTACTCTGCCAATTCTCTGACTGGTACACTGTGGATATCTATTGTTCCCCTGGTCACCATTGCATTCTTGCTGCTATATTTTCATAAATACTCCTGGGGAAAATACAAAAAGAAAAAACGGTTTCATATTTGGCTCAACGGCATTGCCGCGGTGATTTTGCTTTTTGTGCCTTTGATATTTCTCACTAACATTAACTTGATGCTTTTCCCGGAGAAGTGGGGAAGTGTGAAGGGGTTCTTTTCCGCCATGTTCCTGGCTAACGTGCTGCCCCGTTACCTGCATTTCCTGTGTGCTTCGTTCGCTGTAACCGGATTATTTTTATTCTGGTACATGAAACGGAAGCGTTATGTTTTTGAAGAGAAATTCAAGGATTTTTCGCGGAACCGGGTATTGAGGAAATGGTATGGTCTTGCCCTGGTGGCTTCGTTAACCCAACTGGTATTGGGTCCCCTCAATTTTTTCACTTTGCCCTGGCAGGCGGTGACCTGGGGATTGGCCTATATACTGCTGGCCGGGGTAGGTTTTGCGCTTCTCGCCATGTTTCTAATGTGGCGGGAATTAAAAGGCCCGGAAGAGAAGTTGGGCAGGTATTTTTATCCTATTGCTATTATACTGAGCATCACGGTATTGTTTATGGGAACCGGCAGGCATGTGTACCGTGCAACGGCGTTGGCCCCTCATAATCATAAGAAAAAAATAGAAAAACTAACCACAACGAAAAATATGGTATCAATGGGAAATACCGTTAAAAAGCATGGTACGATGGCTGACCATGTATGAAAAGTTTTTGGAAGTCCAGAAACCTTTTTTCAAAAAGGTTTTTGGCCGCCGGAGGCTTCGGAGGCAAAATGTATGATTTTATGCCGTATCGACCGCCCAGTGAAGCCAATTCAGCGCTGATTCGTGTGACCCGTGGGTGTCCGTGGAACCGCTGTGTGTTTTGCGGCATGTACAGGGACACCAAATTTGAACTTCGTCTGTACGATGAAATCGCAAATGATATAGAGCAAATAGAGGATTTCTTTCCCGGGTGTGAAACTGTATTTATCGGTGATTCCAACAGCTTGCTGCACAAGGACTTAGTGGAAATTGTAAAACTGATCAAAAAAACGCTGCCGGATGCCAAACGGATTACATCCTATGCGCGGGTGCATACGCTTCATGTGAAAAAGGTTCAGCAGCTAAAGGCGATACGGGAAGCGGGTCTTACCCGTCTTCATGTGGGGCTTGAGTCCGGGGATGAGAAAATTCTTAAACGTATCTCTAAGGGGACAACGCCTGAGATCATGATCGATGGGGGGCGGAAAGCCAAACAGGCGGGATTCGAACTTTGTTTTTATGTGTTATGCGGAATCGGCGGCGATACGCAGTGGCAAACGCATGCGGATGGGACGGCAAAAGTGATTAATGCTGTGAATCCTGATTTTGTGCGGTTACGGACATTGTCGTTGGTGCCCAATGCGCCGCTGTTTGAAACCTGGAAGGAAGGAGAATTTGAACTCATAACACCATTAAACCGTTTAAATGAAACAAAGCGATTAATTGAGCAGCTCGATGTTTCCGGCTGCGAGCTTGCCAGTGATCATGTGACCAACTATTTGTGGGCACCGGAAGGAATCATTTATCAAGGTGTGGATGGGAAACTTCCGCAGGAGAAACAATGGATGCTAGAAATACTTGACGCAACCATTGAAAAAGTAAAAACCAGGGATGATGTGGCGGATGCCAATACGCTGGTGCAGCAGGGATATATTCAAAGGCTTTGATATCAGCAATTCTAATTTTGTCCATTAAAGTACGGGCAAACACAAGGTTTGCCCCTACAAAAGCATGAAAAAGGTCATCAAATGTAGGGGGGAACCTCGTGTTCACCCGGTCAATTCGGTAAAATTAGAATTGCTGGATATTCTTGGGAAAAAAAGGAATAAGGAATGTCTATATATTTGACAATTCCCAACGATTGATATAAACTTAGCACCATGTTGAAAACGAAGCTTATTAGAGTCTATAACTCCTTAATTAATTGGCTGAGTTTCTACAGTGGTCTATATAAAATCCGTAAATGGTTGAACGCCGGTATCGACCGGCCAGAAGCTATTGAAACACTTCCTGAATCCCATCCCCGTGGATTTATTAAAAAATTCAGGAAACGCCGTATCTCCATCGTGGAATCCTATGTGAAAATTATTAGCTTCCTGGGGTCCCAAAAATGCAATGATCGCCTGGCTGCACTGAGATTATTAACAGAACATATCCTGCACTCCAAAGCCCTGAAAATGCCGCTAAATACGGCCCGGGTTCAATTGGCCCTTATGAAAGAAGCAGTAAAAAACAGGGGCAGCAAACGCCTCCAATTGGAACGACTTCGGGATTTTTCCCTTTCATCCTTTGGTGAGCCCAAATTGATTCGAAAATACTTAAATGAACTGAAGATCATCGAAGTACCTGAAACCGGTCAACAACTGAAAGACTTACACATGGGATGGGACTCCCATGTCCACGACAATTCCTCCTATGGGAGAAAAACCCCTACCCAATTAATCATCGATGCCTTTATCAAAGGCATTTCCGAGATCACCATCGTCTACAACACCCTGAGCCATATCGAGATTATTAATGAAGCCATTGAAGCCGGAGGTATCCTGGGAATTACCGTTAAACTGGGATTGGAATTCTCTGTTGGAAATGGAATCAACAAGTCTCATTATATATTCCTGTTTCCCCACTTTAACAATATTAAAGAATTTTCCGATTTCCTGGACAGCAGGAAAAAGGATTTTGAGTTTTTCAGGAAAGGAATAGAACAAAATCAAGAAAATCGCATTCAGTCCATTAAGAATCTCATCCAAAATTTTAATACCACTTATCTCCCAAAGTTAAATGAGGGATTTAAAGAAGACACAATATACTACCTGGAAAAATTGTCCCTCGACGAGATTGATGCGGTTGTCCCTCTCAAACATGCCACCCGCATGCACCTGGGAGAATTGCTTTACAATAAACTCCAACCCGTTCTTTTTAACCGGGTACTATACATGAAATCATTGAAAAAACTGAATGATTCCCAATATAGAAACAACCAGATTGCCGAATGGGAATACCTTAATATTCAAAAAAAATATCAATTAGCCAGGAAAGAGTACCGAAAACTGAACCCGGAAAAACTGCTTTTAAAATATTTTCCCAGGACTTCTGCCTTTGAACCGAAAACCGTTTTCAGCAACTTGAAGGATATCTTTAAAACCAGCCGCCGTCATCAACCAACTTCAGATCAATACAGGTATCATATCAAAATCATACATCCGTTGGAGCTTGGATTTGACAAGGCGGTAAAAGTCATTATCGATAATTATAAATACATCGGGCATGCAGAAATATACAACATGCAGGATAGTGCCCAACGAGACCCCTATGAATTGGAATTATTTACCCGGTTCATTCAACTCTTGAACTCCGGCAGCACAGACCGTGTCAAGACACTGCTGGAAGAAAGCCATGTAGAATATAATGAAAAGCAGTTGCAAGAATGTATTCATTACTGCAGTAAACATCCCATCATACCTTCCTGCGGCAGCGGTTCTACCGGCAGGACCAGCTATATCCCGGGTATGGGATTTATCTTCCGCAAGAACCTGGCAAAAAAACAGGAGACAGACTATCTGAAACAGCATTACGGTGTTCCCCACTTTGTTTCTCAAATGATAGCCAATAATGGCACCATTGATGATGGCAGCGGTGCCAGCGATTTCCCGGAGGAGTACGAAATCATCAGCATGGGAAAATCAAAGGAAATTCCTCCCAGTGAGATCGGGGATGAAAAACGGGTACGGCCCATACCCATCAAACGGGCCTGGCGATACATGAACCCTTTGTTTAAAAAATTTTTTTATGTCCTCATTGGTTTTATCCCGGCTTACTTAACAGTAGGATGGGAATACGGGTTGATCTGGTTTGGCATCACGGCTGTGCGAAATGCGGTTACGGATATTATTTCCGGGAGAGGCTACCGGCCCAGGGAGTGGCATTTTAAAAACATCGATTTTAGAAACCTTTCTCACTCGCTTTTCTGGACAGGTTTTTCCGTTCCGTTATTGGCATTTGTTAAACACCAATTCGATTTGCTGTATCCCTTTCATCCCCAGGGATTTTTATTTGAATTTTCAAAATTTTTCTTTATTTGCATCGTTAATGGGTTATACCTTTATTCCCACAACACCCTCAGGGGGTTTGACAAAACCACTGCCCGGGGTAATTTTTTTAGGAGTGTCCTGGCATGGCCCCTTGCCGCTGTTTTCGCCCCCCTGGGCAACCTGCTCCAGGTGCCCAGCATTGTGCAGGCAAAGTTCTGGTCCGACTTTGTGGCCGGGCTAATCGAAGGGTCTGGTAAATTTCACCAACAGATCAATCTAAGAAAAAGAGACTTAAAAAACTTAATGCCCCACATCCGGTCGGAAAACCTTGAAACATTATACATTGCCATTCTTGACCTGTTGTATTTCTTCCGTAAAGACCCCAGGACCAAAAATTCCTTGAAATATATCCTTTTTAACTCCCCTGGCCTGGTCCAAAAATTACTGGGAATCCTGCGAATAAGACAAATAGAAAAACCAAAAGATTTTCATGATTACTACCAGTTGCGAGAATGGTTTTCGCAAACCACTCATTTTTATCAATTGACTGATTTTATCCTGGAAACCTATAAAAAGAAACAGGTTATTTATCTTACTGATCTGGTATCCGGGACATTCAATGAGTTTTATAGGTGGCTGGTAAAGAATGAACCCAGGAGGTAAGATTTTTGATAAATAAGGTTAAGGTTAAGGCTGAGGTTAAGGGAAAACTTTTCTTCCTTAACCTTAACCTTAACCTCAACCTCAACCTGAGCTTAGCTGAGCTCTTTTTACTTTCGGTCTGGATAATCCATGAATAATGGATAAAAATTACTTTTAAAAATGTGCGTAGTGGGATATAATTTATATCAATAATGAAAGCATTGCTGCGTGGAGAATACAGACATGACAGAAGAAAAGAGCGGAAACAAAAAACAGGACAAAAGCTATCTCAAGATCCTGATGAAAAAAGCCAAAAAGGCGGTCAACCTGGTGATGGGCAATGCGGAAGATTATACCGAAGAAGATGCCGGGGGGGATTTACGGTTCGACCCCGGCATCATGATGAAAATAAATGTGACCTTCGATAAAAACTTCCTGCCCCGGGAAAAGGTGTTAAAACTAAACCTGAGAGGAGCCCGCTTTTTTAGCGAAATTAAAAAAGATATCCGGGAAATAAACGGCGTCTATATCGTTTATCCCCACGTTTATGCATATCAACTGGATACCCGCAAGGCAGAATGGGAGAAAAAACTAATCCATGAATTAAACAACGACTACGGGTTGGAACTGGAAATGATTCGCTTTTTTAACGAAGAAGATGTGTCCCGGCTCTATCAACGATCAGGGATTAATACCATCCGCGACCCTTACCATTTGCAAGAGGGGGAATTATTAGTTATTGCCGGCGGTTTTGCTAACTTTAACACCAAAGGGATTCCCCTTTGCCAAGTCAACGTGGAAGCCTCAACAATACGGGGCAAACGAACAGTGAAAAAAACGTACAACGAAAATTATCTTACCAAGTTCAGCGATATGGCAGGGGCTTATTTTTACGTGGGGGGGGAATGGTATCACAATTTATTTATTCCCGGTTTATTAGACAACGATGAACCCCGTTTTTTTTCTTTTCGCATCGCCGATGACGGTAAAAATCTTTTGTTCTTCAGCGATCCCCACAAACGGGGCATCGATATCCGGGGCAAAGTAAAAACCGAAACCACACCGGACCAGGAAAAAATTATTCATACCATTAATCCCAAATACCTGGAGGGAACCCAAATAAAAGAATTGGTGCTTACGGTTATCTACGATATCGAGGAAAAAGTAGATTCCCTGGACGTGGGTGTGGGAACAGGAGAAACCAGCGGACCCGATGATAAAAATAAAGACAATTTTCCCTTCCTGGAGACTGCCATGATCCTGCTGCCAGCCCCCAACGAGAAAGATATTCCTTCTTATATCATGACCATCGGGAGCGAGAAAAAAGGATTTAATATTTTCGCCTCCAGCACAGATAAGGAAATTTCAATCCTGTCTCCGCTTACAGGGGAAAAAATTTTTAAAAAGAATATTAAAGATGAAATCGACTATTCCATAAAATTCGGCCGTTTGAGTTATTCTATCTCCAACGAATTCATATCCCGGTTCCGCGATAGAGAATTAAAGGCTTATTTTTCCTGGACCCTGAGCAGCAATATGCCGGGCCGGATCCCCCTGGCAGGGGATTTCTATGTGTTGGGCAGAGACCCCTTCGGCAACCTGCCCAAAAAGGAACGGAACAGGATAAAGAATCACCTGGTTAAATTGAACGAAGGTGCCGGTCATTTCTGGAGAATCGGGACATCCCGCAACCATGCCCTTCTTCTCAAAGAAACGCGGGGCAGCTTCCGGGTTTATAACATTTCCCTCAGCTTCCCCGTCTATGTGGTCAAAGAAAAAGACCTGGAAGAACACCGGATATCTCCCTTCAGGATCGATCCGGTGCGGGGTGAGAAAAAAGAAGAAAAATTGGAACTCCTCCTGGCCTGGATCGGGAAGGGGATGACAGATGGCCTGGCATCAGGTTTAAACGAGTACAGCGAGAGCCTTGAACTGGAAAACAACGATTTGATCATTGTGGGCAACCGGGTCTATAAATACATCACCCCCATGGTGATGAAATCACCCCTAAGCAGCAGCGTGCAAATGAGCGTGCTGAGAAAAATTCAAGAAAGCTCCAGTGTCATGACCACTTGAGGTCCCGCGGTTAAATGGAAAACATAATCCAACCGGTTTTCTACATTTCCTGGGCGTTATGGCTGGTTTATTCTTTTATTATCCTGCTGCTGAGTAGGCGGCGCCCACACCCGCAAAAGGTCATCCCGGCCATGACCGGCATGCTTTTGTCCACTATTGCCGTCTTTTCCTTTTTCTTCCTGTTGGTCCGGGATTTTAAATCGGGTTCCATTTTCTTTATTGAAAACTACCAATACAGGGTTGACGGGAAACAGGAGGAAATCATTATCGGGAGTTCCAAAGAGGAGTCGGATATTACCCTGGAAAATCCTGCCGCCGCCAAACGCCACTTGAAAATAATTCTCCATGAAAAAGATTTTAGCGTCCAAAATATCAGTGAAGACAAAAACGTGGATGTCAACGGCAGATACCTGGATCAAACCCTACTCAGGGAAGGAGACGAAATAGAAATCAATGGGAAGAAAAAACTCAAAATAATGAAAATCAACCGCCAGTACCCGATGGGCCGCTCGTTAACGGTTTCGGTTACAGGACAGGGTGAAAAACAAAGGCAGCAAGTTTTGACTGAGATTCACACCCTCCTCAATAAAAGCGTGGGCCTCCCCCTCCCGGATACCCCGCGTACACCGGTTTCTCTTACTTATGAACCCCATACCCGTTTCATGGGTGCCAATATCTACTATGTCATTGTTTTTTTTATGATATTTTTATTATCTTTTGCCATCTATCTCTATTTAAAAAACCGGTTTAACGGTGCATTACTGTTGTTAATGATGGCATCCCTTCCCTTTGGGGCAGGGTTTCTCCCCACTCGTTTGCAAGGGGTAATGGTTTTATTATTCCTGCCCTTTATCGTTTATGTAGAGAGAAAAAGAAAGACCCAATGGAAATGGGGTTCTATCGTGGTGCTGGTTTTGTATGGGGCCGTGTTTTTCCTCCCGGGTCTGCTTCGGTTGGATGGAAATTTTATATTGAGCCGCACCGGTTTTTCGAAGGATGCCCCTGCAAGCGTCCGGGTGAATCGTGGTCAAAACTCGTTCGAGTTATTCGCTGAGCAAAGAAAACTGGTTTACGGCAGGACCCACCGGGTGATCCTGGGACATACGCTTTACAGCTTGTATGTGGACAAAACCGGCGTCGATTTTCCCGTCATCACCCTCAGCCCCCGCGACCCGGAAAAGATCGCTATTTCTCAAAATTACAACGCCATTATCAGCGATTTAAAAGAAGTAAAACCGGGGAACAATTATATTTACCTTAAATTCCCCCATGATTTCCCGCCCATCCCGGCAAACACCATCTCAACCGGGGGAAAAATAACGGTGAAAGATAAATCCGGAAACAGCCTCACCCTGTCGAAAGCCGCCAATAAAAACTACCGTTTCTATTTGTTTGGGCTTATTTTTTTGATTATTGTGCCTTTTTGGGTTTTTTTGATTTTTGCCTCCGGCGGCCAGGGGGGCGCTTTTTATAAAAACTGCCCCCCTGGACCCCCCGCAAAAATTTTTTATATGCGGAAAGGCCATGGTAACACGCGCCAGGCATCCAGTCCCATTGGGACCTTTAATAGTTTTGTCGTTTATAATTTTGTATATTTTATGTTGGCGTTGGGTTATGTGATGTTTGGGGCGTTGGCGCTTTATGATAACAGCTATTTTAAAAATTTTTCCAAATTCCGGAACAGTGCGCTTCCTCTTTTTGTGGTATTGTTTTTGGGGTTTTTGCTCCTTAGTCGTTACAACCGGTTCCTGGTGTTTCTCTACCGGGTATTCAGGCAAAAAATGTATCATATTCCTTTTCTGATTGCCTTAATCCTTGTGCTGGCGGCGAATTACAGCCTGGTTTTTCTTATCTTCGGCGGGGGTTATTTTATTTACGTGTTCGGTTTCCGGCTGAGAAGGGGCATTGCTCATGAATACAAAAATGCCCACAGTTACCCGTTGGACATAAAAAAAATAATCGAAACACCGGTATGCAGTTTCGAGACCAGGGAAAATAAACGGCTGTTTTTCGGTCTTGGCGGCATATTAAATAAGAGGGGCTGGAATTGTCTATTGATTGCGGATCTCTTGTTGTTATTAGCCCTGTTTTTTATTGTTCTTCAATTGTTCCTGGGCGGCGAAGTGGGTGTATCATTCGGGGGATTTTTCTTCCTGCCCATCGAGCTGGGGAAAATCCTCCTGACTATTTACTTTGCCGACTGGATCAGCCGAATTGACAAAGGCATGAAATTCAACGTGCTGTGGGTTTACGGCCTGGTCCTGGTTCCTTTCCTTCTTTTAATCGTTTTCTTGAAGGATTTTGCCCCTTTAATCGTATTCGCCTTTGTTTTCTTCTACCATATCATAAAAATAAAAAAAACCATCCTGTTTAGAGTCTTTCTAATCGGGTCCGGTCTTGTTCTTCTCTGGTTAGCGGCCAGGAGTTTGGGCAATTATACGTTTCCTTTTCGTTTATTTGCTATTATCTTTTCCATCCCTCTCCTGCACATTCTTCTCCGGGTGTGGCATAAAAAAAAGTCTCCCGGGTCCAGCGGCCTTTTTATCGCTAAAAAATTACTCCTCGTCCTGGTTTTGATTTCGCTCCTGGTAGTCGTGAACTATACCGCTTTTACCCGTCACTTGCCGGTTCCCCGGGTGTTGGCGGACCGGGTTAGCACGTGGCTGAATCCCTGGCAGGACTATAATCTTTCCTATCAATACATCAATTCTCTCTGGTTAATGAAGGGAACCGGGACGTTTGGGAGGTCTGCGGATGCATTAACTGCTGCCGCACAGGTGCCCCTCATTGAAAAAGATTTGACTTTTGCCTTAGTTGTCGGCGGGCTGGGAACCGCAGGGGCTGCCTTGCTGTTCCTGACACTGTTCTTAACTGCTGCCGTTGTGTTTCGACAAACCGCTTCTCAATGGCACTGTTATGTACTGGAATTCCTGGCGGTTATTTTTGCCGCACAATTTTTAGTCCCGGCCATGTATGCCGTAGGATTACTACCGCTAATGGGCCAACCCCTGCCTTTCCTCTCCTATTCCAACAACATGCTGCTTCTTTTTGTCCTCCCCTTCTCGTTCCTGATGATAATACTCTCTAATCAACACTCAATGAAAACAATGGGAACAAATGGTCCTAACGAGGTAACACAAAATGGCCGTGCAAATAAAAAGTTTTTGCATTTTAAACTATTCTTTCTTATTGCCGGGGTTATCGTTGTATTGATCTTCTTGCGGCTTTATTCTGTCTCTTATCCCAAGGATGTCGAAGAAAAAACCGACATTGTTTTCCTGGAGGGCTTTCGCGATTACGGGAGTATGTTTAAAATAAACTTAGCCAGTGACCGGTTTTGTTTAACTCCTTTTATCGATCGCCTGAAAGTGGGGGGAAAGGAGATCGCGGCTGAAGTGGAAATTGACAATGAAGATATTATTCTTGTTGAAGACCGCAAGTTTCAATTTAAAGTGTATCCTGCGCGCTGTACGTACAAAGAGGTTTTTTGCCGGCCGCTGCGGCAAATCTTTCCCACCCGGAATACCGTGAAATATATCGGCGGTTGGATTACCCCGGACCGTAGGCAGGTGCTGGCTGACTCCCGGAACCGTGACCTGCTGAAAAAGATAATCGTAGAAATCGGGCCGGAGGAATTGAAAAAGCTGGTGCCGGTTCCTGGGACCGGCAAAAATCCCGCGCTGCTGTTGGAGCTGCGGGGGGACTTGAAGTCTCTGCGGGTGCGGTCTCTTTCCGGGGATATTACCCGGATACGGCACTGGGAGGAGAAAAAAATAGAGAAAAACACCTTTATCTCTATTGTTGCCGGGGATATTCTAAAATTTGACCCTGCCGGTCCCGGTTCGGATGCTGCCGCTGGTCTTTATTTGAAGTTTGATTTCCGGAGCTTCGAGGGTGCCCGGGGGTTTTCCATCTCCCACAAGCAAAAGGATGATTCTCCCTTCGCGCAGAAACCGGAAAGTGCTGTTCTCAAATCCCTTAATACTGATATAACCTATGGTATCAGTCTCAAAACCGGTACTCTTTTTATAGGGGAATCGGGATTATTTTCTTTCAATCTCAAACCCGCGGACCTTTTGAACAAGCTTTATATTCCTGATAAAATGCCGCATTTGCAGCAGAAGCATGCGCGCCGTCCCGGTTTTAAAACAATAAAAACCCCGCGAAAACCAGCGATTTTCGATGCCGGACAAAACATCCTGGCCTTCACTTCTGAAATCAACGGGAATTACCGCAGGTTTTATTCATCGGAGGTATCCCCGGACCTTCTCTACTTGTTGGGCAGCAAAAGCGAGGAAACCTGGGGATTGGAGCAGATTTTTTCCCGGTTGTACCGGGAAAACCGTATTTCCGATATTCGACTGACCGTTAACCTGGAGTGGCAGAAGATTGCATTGGCAGCCATGCGGGATATGTTGTTGAAGAACCGGGAGAAGGAAATAAACAATCCCTTATACAAAAAACTAAAAAAAGAGCTTGAAGCAGTGGAAACCCAATTGGCCCAATACCGTGAACAAATGGCAATGCCGGACAAATATTCCTCCACTGAGGTAAAGGAAAAAATCCGTGTCCTGGAGAACCGGGTTAAAGAAATCAAACAAGAAATCCACCTGGAGAAGAACCGGCTTTACGAAGCGGCCGTGGTGCTCATGGACCCGAAGGGTCGAATCCTGGCTAGTGCGTCCTATCCATATGATGAAGAAGCCCTGCTGGAGCTGAACCCGGAAATTCCTAAACCTTACCGCCGGGATGCGAATCCTCATTTAAACCGGGCCTGGCAGTGGAAATACAACCCCGGGTCTACGGCCAAAATCCTTGATTCCATTGCTTTTCTTTATTCCCGTGATCGCTTCCCTTATCTCAAGCGGCTGCTCACCACCGGCAGTGCCTTTACTAATTTCCCCCGCACCGACCTCAAAGGAAACTTTATGCTAAACGGCAAAGAGATAAACTTTCACCTGAGAAATTTCGAGGATCATGCCGTGCCCCCGGGATTTTGTTCGTTAACCAATGCTCTTACTCACTCGTACAACACCTATTTTTCTTATCTTGCCCTTCACAGTTACAGTATCCTGATGGATGACAGCCGGGTATACCCTTCAAGGCGTGCTTTTATCAAAAAATCCGCCATCCCAATGGAGCGAATGTACCGGGAATACCCCATTTTAGAACTTGCCGAACACTTTTTCATGAATCGAAAAATCAACCTCCTGGACAATTTCCGGGACAGTGAAATCCATGCCGGACTGCGTAGGATGCCTAATGATGCGTTCATTGCTATCGAATCTGTTTTCCCGGTCAATGCGTATACTATCGCAGACATTGCCCATTATGCCATCGGCCAGGGAGATTACCAGGTTACTGCCCTGCAAAATGCAATGGTGATTTCTACTATCCTGAACGACGGTGTTCTTTATTTGCCTTCCGTGGTTCAATCCGTAACGTTAAGACAGGGGGATAACCGGCCGGGTAAAATCATAGCCCCGGACCCGAGTAAAAGCAAAGTCCGGTTATATCCTGCTGCTATTGCCGGTGAGATAAAGGAGGCCATGCATGCGGTGGTGCTTCGTGGGACTGCCTGGGGTGTTTTTGGTGACCTGGTAAGGGTCAAGGGTCGCAAGTTTTATGCCAAGACCGGGACGGCGGAGACCGGGTTTACCAAGGACAATTCGTTGTTCACTGGTTTTGTTTGTTTTCGTAATAACGCGCATGTTATTTTTTCAGTTATTGTGCCCCGTTCGGGATTGGGTGCGCGAGTAGCCGGCAAGTTGACGGCGCAGATCATACGGGGAATCATCGAGTATGAAGCCCGGAAGGGGAATATGCTTTAGTTTTTAGCCACGAAGGAACACGAAGAGACACGAAGAGGAGAAGAAAAGAAAATGACACCAATGGGAAATAATGCTGAGAAGCGTGGTACGATGTTTGACCGTGTATGAAAAGCTTTTGCGGGGGTCCAGGGGGCAGTTTTCTCGAAAAGAGCCCCCTGGCCGTCGGAGACAAAAAAAAGTTCTGATAGAGTTTTATAGGAGTTCAGGATGGGCAGGCAGAAAGTTTTATGATTTTTTTTCTATTTTCTGCCCATCCTGTAGATAAAAATAGGGGGTTAGTAGATCCGCACGGAGGGCATCAGTTTTTTCAGAGTGCCCGTGCGGTACGAGAGAAAAACGGGAAAGACAAAAAATTATCCATCTGCTGGAAGGCTAAATTCACGTGCACGAGCGCCTCACGCACCTGGTTGAAAAGGAAAATCACCTGCACGAAAGAGTTATAAAGTATTGCCGATTTCTTGCCAGACCCCTTTTTCCTTTACTTTCTCTGTGCAGAGAAAATTATTAGAATAAATTGTATTGCCGGATTATCGTGGCAAACTTCTTATCTTTTCCTGCATATTCTTTTAAAGCAGCGATCATTTGATCGTAGTTATCACGGTTATCTTTTATTCGTTTATCCAGTTCCGAAACCTTTGTCTCAAAAGGCCGGATCATGGTCTTCCTGTCCCATAAAGCAAAACCGATGGTTGCCGCAGTCATGGCACCAAAAATCGCAGCCAGTATCCACACGAATGACATGAATTGCTCAAACCGTTTGTCTACTTGCTCAAATCGTTTATTCATGTCTTCGCGCAGTTCCGCAAACCGTTTGTCAATTTGCTCGAACCGTTTGTCAACTTGTTCGAACCGTTTGTCAATTTGCTCGAACCGTTTGTCCATCTCGATGATCCTGGTTCTTAATTCGATTAAAAACTCACGGTCTGTCCGGGGAGATACGGTTTGTCCCCGGATACCGGTGGTGCAAATCGTCAGAACAAATAATATCACCAGGGCAGGTATGGGCTTCCTTGTCATTTTTTGCATGCATTAATAATAGCTGAAACACTCTTCTTTGTCAACCATTATCTGTTGTAATTACAATAATCCGGAAAAGTAAAAAAGTAAAACACCGGCGTCATCAATTTAATAACCTACGGCAACGCCATTAAGATTCAGGGGTACACCGCCTTTGAGCTTCCCGGTTTTTGGATCGATTTTGATTCCCACCCAGCCCCCTAATTGGAGCCATTGCTTTTCCGCGGGGAGAACCTTTATTTCCTGGCCCATGGCCCGTACTGCTTTGAGGATTTCTTCGGCAAATTAGCCTTCTCCTACCGTCTGTTTGTTGTATTCAGAGGGATGCAATGCCGGGGTTAAGAAGCATGGCATCTCTACTGCTTTTTGTGGGGCCATATTAAAATCAAGGACATTGAAGATACATTGCATCGTGGCTTCATGAATAGAGCCTATGCAGCTTGTAGCTAAAAAAGGCTTTTGTTTTTTTAAGACAATCACCTGGTTGCCGCCAAGAGAAAGCCGGGACCCCGGTCCCACATCAGCTATAAACGCTTGCACAAATGAACCGGTATCAGCAACAGACACCCCATCCACAGTAAGGCCAAACCCATAATACTGACAGTTAATGGTATGGACAATGGCTGCCATATTACCCTCTTTATCCACCGCTGCCACACAATCGGAATGACTGGACTCTTTCCTGGCCGCGGCTTTCTTTTTAATAACCTTCTCCATTTCCTTAAAGAATTTTTCAGCTTCGGCTGAGCCCTTTTTTGCAGCTAAGTAAACTTCCTGCTGGAAATCTTTCCAGGAAGGTTCCTGCATTTTTTTCCAGAACAATTGGGCTGTTTGCTTGCTTATCAAAGGCTGGTGTGAAAAGTCATTCATACCGAAATACTTGTTGAAAATAGCGAGGAGGTCTCTATATCCCAGCTCAGTATCTAAAAATAATCCGGTCAGCCGGCTGATCTGGATGAATTGGTATAATGCTTTGGCAGACTGAGTGTAATGACCGTATTTCTTCAAATTGGCCAGTTCCAGCAGGTTAAATGCCGCAATCAAGGAAGCACCCTCTGTGCCGGGAGGTCCCGGGGAATAGATATCATATTCCCAGTAAGTGGTATGGACGGGTTCTGACCATAAAACCTTGTAGTCCTCAAGGTCTTTAAGGGTCATTTTGCCCCCTTGCTGGCGCACTGCCCGGACAAACTTTTTTGCCCACTCTCCCCGGTACATATAATCTGCTCCTTCTTTAGCCACTCGTCTCAGAGTTTCAGCCACCTGGGGTTGTTTTAAGAGGTCTCCTTCTTTGACGAGTTCTCCATTTTCTTTGGTGAAGATCTTTTTTGTTTCAGGGAAACGTGTGATTACTTCTTCACGGGCTTTTATTCTCACCGCCAACGCTTTGTCAATAATAAAACCCTTTTCCGCAAAGTAGATAGCGGGCTCGAAGAGTGAGCTAAAGGGGAGTTTGCCGAACCGTTGGTGTGCGGCCTGGACCCCGGCAATAAACCCGGGCACCAGGACCTGCCTGCCGCTGGGGGTCCCGGAAAACGGGATAGACATCGGGTCTGTCTCCTCTTTTACAGTATTCCATCCCGCATGCATTGAATGAATTTTACCGGTCTTAGCATCATAGTACAACAAGAATATGATTCCCGAGTAACTGACATTGGAACCGGCCAGCAGGCAAACCTGGGCAAGAGCCGTGGTCAAGGCAGCATCGGCCGCACTCCCTCCCTTTTTGAGTGCTTCCACCCCGGAACGAATAGCCAACGGGCCAAAGGCCCCTACAACCATTCCTTTACCAGCCTCGACAGGAGGCTTAGGAACATTGGTTACCAGGTTAAGCTGTGCATATTTTTCCAGCTCACCTTTAGGCCAAGCGGGGGGTGAAAGGTCCGGGGGACCGGCTGATTCCTTCGAGCACTCCCAGGGTAAAAATACTAAAAACACTATTATTACTAACAGCAAGAAAAATTTTTTCATCATGGTTATCCTCCTTTACGAGTATCCAATTAAATTCCATTATACCATATGAAAGCTTGGTCGGTGTTTGAAAAGTTGAATTTATTAAGGAAAAAAACGGAACAGACAAAAAATAAGCCATGGTCACTGCACTGACACAAAACAGTCATTTTATGTCAGTCCATTGACAAAAATCAGATTTTGCAAATTAAAACTACGGTGGTTTTACCCATCCGTACGGGAAGTTTTATCAATTTCCACAGAGGTTTGCCCCTCTTCCTACGTAACATTATTACCTTCCTACGCAATTTTTACCACTTGCCCACATAATTTTTACCACCTTCCCTCGTGGGTTTGCCCCCTTTCTACGGGAATTTAATTCCTTCTCACAGCGTTTTAACTACATTCGTACGGGGTTACGATCATTTTCGTGCGCAATTTGACAAACTTCCTACGGAATTTTGATTATTTTCCTATGTGATTTTGATATATTTCCTATGGGTCTATGACCCCTCTCCTACGGGTCAGTGACCTGTTCCTACTGGATAGAATACCTGACCACAACCCGAACGAGCCGGAGCCAAAAAGGCTATATATTCACTGCGGAGCACGCTGAGAACTCAGAGAGGTCATTTTTTATTAGAAAATTATTCCTCCGCGATCTCCGCGCTCTCTGCGGTGAAAAAATATTCTGCCAGAAAATGGCAAGATTTTACGATTAGGTAACCAATTTTCTGGCCAGGAGCGCCGGGCACCTTTCTGCCTTCCTATAATCAATAAGCCTGAACCCTATACTTAATCAAGAAGCCTCGGGAATATCGTAGGGTAACTGGAAATTCCCGGCAACCACTCCCGGAACTGTAATATCTTCATCCAATGATTCCCAACGTAAGGCATAACCATTTAAACGAAGAATCACTTCTTTTAATTGTTCATTTGTTGCATTTTTCAAAATCTTAAAGCGATCAGCAGGGAAGCCGATTATTCGACCGTCAGTCAGTTCAATGAAAATAAGTCTGCCTTCCGCCCAGGCTCTTATTGCAGTTGGTTCGGTGTTAATTGGCTTTTCAAATTTCCTGGAATTCATAATATCTTTCCTTTAAAAGTTCACAGTGTTGGAAGACTAACTTTTCAATTTTTCGTATAACATGGGGTGAAAGCCCTTTATTTGCTGAGAATATAAGATAACATATATGAAAAAAGAATTCAAGAGAGGATTTGTGTTTCGCAATAAGAGTAGGCACTTACAGTGCGGTAACAAACCAACATGTTTTACATATTGCATGTCCCACCAGAGATGGCATTTGTTTCAAGCGTAGTCTTGAAACAAACGTAGAAACTAATGGGGCAGGCAAAGAAAATTATTAGAAAAGCTTGCTCGGTGTTTGAAAAGTTGAATTTATTAAGGGAAAAAACGGAACAGACAAAAAATAAACCATGGTCACCACACTGACACAAAAACGCTATTTTATGTCAGTCCATTGACAAAAAACGGATTTTTATTATCCCAAACGAGTTGTGTTTTTTCTAAAAGTGTGCTAAATATATTCTTCCGGTAAAACCAGTGATAGATTAGAGGAGTCATTAAATGGAAAAGATAAATAGAAGCATGAAAAATATGGAAAAAGAGATTCAAGAAAAATCAGACAAAGAACTAAAAAAAATCCGCGATATGTACATCGAAATAATCCGGAAACTCTTTGTAAAAGACAGCGATGGAAGACAAAGATCCATTTATAACCGGAAAATTGAAAAGGTGGGTGACAAAAAGTTCGGATTGAGAAGCCAAAACTTTGTGCATGCTGCTCTGGAACAATTAAGAACTCATTTCAAAGAATTACGCCTCAGCCCTAAAGGCAGCCGGTGGATAGAATACCTGATCCCAATTTTTTCCTTGACACTCCTCCTTATATCCAATTCTTTTTATGATACTAAAATGTCTGGATAGCATCGATAAGTATCTCTACAAGCCGGTCGACTCCATCCATTAGTTTATTCATAGGAAAATTCTTAGAGCTGAATGGGTCTACTTCATAGAGTTTGGCATCGGAAACCACAAGAATGGAACAAGCCTTGATTCCAAATTTCTGAGAAATCATATACAATGCGCTTGTTTCCATATCGAGCGCTTCATTATCAATTGCCCACTTTTGTAGCAATTCCGTAGTTTGTGCAAAAAGTACGTCTACACTGCGAATCTTACCCACATGGAGTTTTAAATCGTATTTCTCAGTTATTTTCTTTCCTTTATCTTCAAGGACTCTCAAAAGTACATGATCGGAATAAAGCATCTCTGGAGTCGTATAGTATTTAGAAATCCCATCATCCGGGATTGCTGATTTAACTAAGAAGATATCTCCCACCTCAATCTCTTTTCTAAGGCTCCCACAAAAATCTGCACGAATTATATTCTTTGCCCCAGCATGTGCTAAAGCAGTAACAAATATCTCTGTAGAAGGTGCTCCCATACCAGCATTAACGAGTGAGACCCATTTTTTCCCATATCTTACCCTGTAAGTCAATCCAATCTCTTTTCTCCTATTTGCTGCCTTCAATAACCTTCTCTGCATTTCTACTGTTGCCGGAAGTAAGACGATATCTTCAACGCTCTTTGTCTTAAGAATCATAAACGCTATTCTTTGACCTTTAGGCATTCTATCCATATAGAGTCGCCCCATTTCACCAAGCAATCTGTTTTTAAAAGACATTACTCGCTCCTAATTTTAGTCCTGTGGTATAATATAGATAATATGGATTTATTATAACTTTTATTTCTCTTTACCTTTTTTCGGGGCATAATTACAGCCAGGATCGGCGGCAAGATAGTCGCCTACATACCCATATGCTCTGGCTCTGCATCCACCACATACCTCCATATACTCACATATTTTACACTTTCCCTTAATATCCTGATTTCTTATATTCTTCATAACTTCCGAATTGTGCCACAGCTCAGTAAAACCCTCTTTTAAAATGTTTCCAACGCTTATTAACAAAAAGGGACAGGGAAGAAGATTGCCTTCGGGAGATACACCACAAAAAAGTGCGGCTGCAGGGCATCCTCGCATAAATTTACCCATCAGCCGGATTCGCATATGGTCAAGAATAGCACCTTCCTCTTTAGAGAGTTCCAGCATAATCCTCAGCCAGGGCGCTGCATCACAAATGGTCACCTCCATAACATCCCTTAGGTCTTTTGACCTTTTATAATAAACTTTCAGCAGTTCCTCTCGTTCTACGGGACTAATATCATTATTCTTCATTGCCCGTCCATAGGGAATTATATCACGCAATACCACCCTGGCAACACCGAATTTCAATCCCAAATCAATAAAATTATTCACTTCACGAAAATTATCTCTTTGGATAGTCATGCATAGAAGTATAGAAAGCCCTAATCTTTGAGCTTCAGCAAGATTGCTCATGATCAGATCATAACCATCAGTCTGTCTAATTCGGTTATAAGTTTCCTCAGTTGCACCATCTAAACTAATACCCAACCTTCTTATTCCCAATGTCTTAAGATCTTCTAGAATCTTTGTGTTTAACAAAGCACCGTTAGTCATGATAATAGGTTCCATCCCACTCGCTTTCACATGTCCCACTAACTCGAGGAAGTCCTCCCGAACAAGCGGTTCACCACCGCTAAATGTTAATCCTCGGACTCCTGCATCTGCCAGTATACTGATTAGTTGTTTCGCATCTCTTGTGGGTAGTTCCTCCGATTGGCTCTCAGGAGATCCTTCAATATAGCAGTGTGAACAGCGAAAGTTACATTTATACGTCAGAATCCAAACAGCCATTAACGGGACGGGATAATTTTTTTTCTTTAAGGCTCGTACTTGTCTCATTAGTTTTATGGCACTTAGGGGGATCTTTATTCCAGGTCTCATAAGCCCTACCATATCGTCAAGATATAATTCTTTCATGTCTGATACTCCTTACTCCTCTCTAATGTCTCTGTGAAATCATCCACTTTAACCACTGATTCCCAATATCACGTCTTTCCGTATAGCATTTAACACTTCTCTAAAGCTATTTTAGCAGCCCCGAATGCACATACTAATTGCGGATCAGGATGAATGATCGGCTTCATCTTAAACTGACGCTCTATCATTTTGATTACCAGACTGTTCCTGGCGACCCCTCCACTGAACATTAAGGGAGCTTTAATCCCAACTTGTTTGAGCATTGGCGTTATCCTTCTTATTACTGCCAAATGGACACCCGCGATTATATCTTCCAATGGCTGATTTTGTGAAAGTTTCGTAATTACTTCCGATTCTGCAAAAACGGTACAGGTTGTATCAATTGTAATAGGATTCTTGAAAGTTAATCCCTTTTCAATCATTTCTTTTAAAGGCAAACCTAAAACTCGAGCCATATTTTCCAGGAACCTGCCTGTACCCGCTGCACACATGTCATTCATCTTAAAGTTGACCATTTCACCATTATTTCCTACAGTGATAGCTTTACTATCCTGGCCGCCGATGTCTAAAATGGTCTTGATTTTATTATGTAAATGAAACCCACCGAAAGAAGTAGTGATTATCTCAGGAATTGCTTCGTTTTTCCAGTTGACACTGTTTCGACCGTATCCGGTGGTCACAATATACTCTACATCTTCCCTGCAAAATCCTGCTTGATCTAACGATGCAAGCAATACCTTCTCTGCTACCTGCTTCATATTCGGACCTGTGGGCTCAAGGGATTTCCCGATTATTTTGCCCTTCTTATTCAAAATTACAGCTTTTGTAGTGGTTGAACCAATATCAATTCCTGCAACTACCATTTCTCTTGCCTTCTTTTTACCGAGCTATTCCTTATTGCCAGGTTGATGCCTTTTTCCTCCCATTATTTACTCTCAGGGTTTGAATGAATGGTTCGATCCGGTTTTTGAGTTGTTCAACTTGCTCTGACTCGGGATCACCTGTTCGCTCTATAGATGTGAAGGGTATCCCGAGCTTCTCAAACACCTCTTGAAGTTTCTTGACCTCAGCACCGAAAATCTTGCAAGTTCTCAAATTGATGTAGATTACACCATCTACATTTGCGCCCAACGCTGCTGAAATACACTGGTCTATCCTTCTCTGGTTAGGAGTCTGGCATGCACAATTAATTACATTCGCATAATGGTTAGCAATTTGCCTTAGGGGGTCCTCAGCATAAGGAATAGTTGCCCAGAATGATCTAATCCCGGCACAGAAGTCCTCAGCAACAGGAGCCCCACCCAGTTCTTCTATCAGTTTTATTATAAATGGCTCATGAACTGTACCTGGCATCTGGGGATGATCGTGTAATGTAGGTCCTGTCAATAACAGCCTGGGAGCTTCCGAGGGATATACATTAATACCATTTCTTTTACGTTGTTTTAATTCTACATTTAACTCTTCTAAGGAATCGATGAGTTTCTGGCTATCTAACACAAATTGGAGATCAGCAACCAATGATGCCTGACTGCTTTTTATGGGAATCGGATCAGTTCTCCGTATTTCCAGGATTTCACGCAAAAGAGACCTCAAGCGATTCTCCCTCTTAATTTCTCTCTCCAAGTCATCATTGCTGATTTTTTTCTCGGTTACTTCCTCAACGAGCTTCATCAATATCTTAACTTCTGTAAACCAATTTTCCATATCATCCTCATTATCCAGTCTCCGAGGTAGATTCATCACATGAAGCGGCGGAAACTCCGGGTCTACCCTGGGAAGCATAGTCACCACTTTTATCAATGGAGCGCATGTGGTTATGCCGATTACTTGAGATATTTTAGGATGGGGATCTGCCAACCCTGTCATAAAATTCCACCTACATAAGGTACAAAATTCCTCGCTGGAATGGGGTATATGCTTCTCTGCTGCCTCAAGCTGATCTTCCTTACAACCATATAATTTAGCCAACCATGGCAGCTCCACGTGTGCGGCACCTGATGCAGTTACAACTTCTTTGGGAACGAAAAGACAGTGGTAAGAGAAAATGTGGGTTCCATTATTGCTAAACTCAATTAGCTCTTGTTTTCTCTCGTCAAATAATGCTAACAACTTGTCGTAGCCTCTTATGTCACTCATATTCTATACCTCCTATCCTACCTATTTGTTATTTACTACGGGGCTGCCTGTTCATCGTGTATAAAAATGATTCAATACGTGTACGCAATTGCTCCATCTCCGATTTCTCTCCGCTAATCTGTATATGCTGAAAGGATATTCCTCTTTCTCTTAATGCTTCCTCGCTGGCTTTTGATTCGGCTAAGAAGACTCTACACCCTTTATAATTGAAGTATAGAGCATATTTTGCTTTAAATAGCAAGGCTAATTCGAGGTTCTCCTTCACTCTTCGATCAGTATTAGGAATCATATATGCACCCAGAGGACATTCGTAATAATGATTCGCAAGCATCTCAATCAAATCTCCATCGTATTTTGATGGCTCCGGCATACTGTTTGATATAATCTCCCGCCAGGGTTCCTCGATAACTTTCACATTGAAGCTTTCTACAAACTCCACTATATCCTGCCCACAGAAAGTATCTCCTAAGACTCCTGGTGGCTCCTCTACAAATGGGGCTCCCAATAAAAGTACAATCGGTAGTCCGTTACCTGCTGGACTTTCAAGAGGGTTATCAGCTATATAAGCTAATGTCTTATCTAAAAGTTGCTCATAGCTTTCCTGGTCCATCAGGTAGTGAAGTTGAAGAAGCATGTGTAAATCTGAAGATTTCAATGGAAAATCAAGCTTAGTTCTCATCATGCATAGGTCAATCAGCTTCTTCTTGATTCGTTTTTCTGTTAAGATTGCATTCTTCAATTTTTCTGCACCTATTTCACTACCAGTGAGATCTTGTAAACTTTGTTTGATCTTATGTATCTCATTATACCACAGCTTCATTGAATTGTCGCTCTTCCATCTGGGTAAATTGACATAATGAATAGGATATACCCTATCAAGATACTCGGACATCTTTGTAACCGGGTCACAGGTATATACTAAATAGAACCTGTCAATCTGAGGTTTGGGTTCTTTCAGTTGAAGAGCAAAATTAAACCTGCTGTAAGCACAAAAGTCCTTGGGGAAATATAGATCCGGTACCTGAGATTCAGCATATTCATCAGGAACACCGTAAAGATGAACTAACCATTCCCAGCTCAGGTACTCAGAGCCGGAAGCTGCCAAAATTTCTAATGGCACATAGTGTGTTATGTAAGTTATCACAAGAGAACCAGCTGTTGATTTATTTAACAACGATTCTCGTCTTTCTTTAACTACTTCATCTAATTTCTCTTTAAAAGTCATTTTTATTACTTTGTATTTGGTGGGTAGGAAATCCTCTTTTCAACTAACGCCCTGACTATTTACTACTAAATTCGCCGAAACTAGCCTGGACCTTCCTATTGAGGTCTCGACAAAGACCTTTCATCAAACTTTTGAATGCATTATCAACGTTGATCAGAAAAAAGCCCTTTATATGTTACTCCTCCTTAATGCTACTTCAACTCAATTATTTCCGTCATAGAGATTGAAGCGGATTTCATGCTCTTGGGGCCTTTATCTCCAACTCGATCATCTTTGATAAATACGAACTCCCATCCACCTTTCTTTTCCGGAGTTTGCCACGAACCTTTGTCATATCCGATAACCGTAAAAGAACCAAGCTCAGGCATAGTACCAGAAATACGGACACTATAGGACTCACCTTTATCTATCGCGTCTCTGACATCTCCCTGAACAAAAGGTTTTCCAGGTTTTGATGCATATTTACCCTTTTTTCTCTTACGCTTATCGTCATCGAATTTACCCTTGAAAACCGGCTCCTTCTTTCCTTTTTTTGTCATTTCAGATAAGTATTTTTCGACAAAATGCCAATTACCATTGATTGTCTTTTTCTGCCAATTGCTTTTTTTAGGTACTTGAATTTTCCCAAGTTTTTTTTCATCAATTTTAGAACCTGTAAGCAAGTTGATTAGTACGGTCTTGCCTCCACCTTGATATTTCCCAAAGAAATTTAATCCTGGAAAATAAATTAACCGAGTTAGCTCTACTTTTGCTGTCCCAAGATAGCCAGCCGCATTCTTCTTCCCAACGTCAAGCACCTCTTTCAAAGAACCGCCTCTGTAACCTCCGATAACCGGATTTTGATCTTTATTAGCGCTTGCGAAGACCACACCATCTGAGAATTGAAACGCGTAAACAGCTAATTTCCCCTTTAAGTCGTAAAATTTTTCTGTTTTTTGTACCTCGATGCTTTGACCCGGCCATTCATTAACCTCAATGCCCATCTTAACGAAAAGTTTAGCCGCCATTTTAACGGTCCCCTCAATATTTCCCCCCGCGTAACCTGTTACAACAAACAGGCTAGCCAGGAAGAAAACTACCGTGATTACTCTCATAAAGTTTTCTTTATGCATGTTAACCTCCTATAAAAGTCTAAGTCCTCCTTAAAGATGATATATATAATATATTTATATGTAAATGTCAAGGGAAATTTTTTTTTTGTCTTTTTCCCATATTGTGTGATCAGAGACAATTATTTTTTCCCCTGGCGAGACTCAATGAATTTGCCTCCGAAGAACGGCATGCTCTTGACTTCAGATAAGTATTTTTCGACAAAATGCCAATTAGCATTAATTATCTTCCTCTGCCTTTGGTTCTTTTCAGGAACTCGAACTTTCCGTAATTTTTCTTCACTAAAGCTGGAACCTGTAATCAAGTTTATTAGTATAGTGCTGCCTCCCCCTCGATACTTCCCAAAAAAGTTAAACCCTGTCAGCACGTCTAAGCTTACATCTGGCCATTCATTATTCGAAGCACACGTCGAAACAAAAAGTTTAGAAGCTAATACGGCGGTCTTAGCAATTTTAGGATTTTCTGCAGCCGTCCCAACTCCTTTCGCGTAACCTGTTAAAACAACCAGGCTAACTAGAAAAAAAACTTGCATATTTACCACCGTAAGTACTCTCATGAATTTTTTTTTATTCGTACTACCCTCCTAAAAATTTGTGTCCTCCTCTGAAGAATAATATAATACACTTTTATAAGATTAATGTCAAAAAAAAATTTTTTTTGTATTTTCTCTTCCTTTTTATTATATCAAAAGTTAAAAATCCCATTTTTTTCGGTACTCCCTTATATTACCATCAATGGGTTATGTCCCGATTGATGAAAGTTTACCATCAGTAGGCCGCACATTAACGGTCTTCTTTTTTCCATCAAGGAAACGATATCTTGTCCTTAAACAAATTCGTACTATTCCCAACATAATCGGCACTTCGATCAGGGGAACAACAACAGTTGCCAGGACAGGATTCGAATTTATCCCGAACATGAGTACAGCAGTTGCAATTCCTAACTCGAAATGGTTACTGGCGGCTATTATTGAAGCCGGGGCAGCATATTCATATTTTATCTTTAGCTTTTTCATTACGATGTACGCTAAGGAAAATATGATAAAGAACTCAAGAAGGATAGGCGTTGCGATAATCAATATTGTGGCTGGCATCTCGATAATCAATTCTCCCTTTGAACTAAAAATGACAATTAATGTGATTAAAAGCGCAACAGAAGAGAAATTTTTCATAACCGGGATGAATTTTCCATTGTACCACTCCTTTCCTTTTTTATTTAACAGAACTTTTCTCGTAATATAACCGGTAATCAACGAAATTCCGACATACATAAAAACACATATTGCAATTGTCATAAAGGGTACATGAATATCGGCTTTTCCTAACAGAAAGTTTGCTATCGGTGCATAAATTATCAGAATGAGAATGACATTGAGCGCAGTTAGCAATAAAGTAACGCCCAGGTCTCCACGTGCCAGGTATGACCAGAGTAATACCATTGCTGTACACGGGGCAATTCCCACTAATATAATTCCTGCCATATATTCGGAAGAAACGGCTGCTGGGAAATACGATGCGAATACTTTCTTTAAGAAAAACCACGCCAGGAAAAACATAACCGCCGGTTCAACGATCCAGGCGATGAAACTTGACGTAAAAACCAATTTCGAAAATTTAAATATATTTTTAATACTACTAAAATCTACCTGGAGTATGATTGGAAACATCATAAAAAACAGGCATACCGCGATTGGTATTGAGACGATGTCTGCGATTTGCATCGAATCCATAGCTTTGACCAAGTTTGGGAAAATTTTTCCTACAATAACTCCAATTACGACAAATATGAAGATGACGAGTGGTAGGGTTCTCTCCAGTCTACCAATTTCGGTCATCTGCCTGATCCAATCAAATTGACGCTGATTAATCAATCCCCTATCCAGAAGAATTTCTTCCAATGAAACGCTAGAATTTTCTTTTTGCGTCATGATGGCAGCATTAAGGTCCCTCTCCCTGACAATGTTTTTTGCTGTGAGCACCTTTTTTAGGTGTTCGACACGTTTTTCTTTTTTGTTCATAAGAGCCCCCTTTTTATTTTACTGTTCAAATAATAATCTTTTGTTGCGCTTCCTCTAATTTTTTAGCTTTACTTCCTCCTGGATAATAGCTGTAATCATATTTTTAAAAGATCATAATTTTTGCTTCCTAAATTATGTAAAACTGCCTGTTGTATATACCCGATATCCTCAGCTCTCTTTCCTAATAATTTTTTTTCTCCTAAATCATTTAGTAATTTTAGCCCATAAGCATCGAGCGACAAAGGATCTTTACCGGCAAACATAATACCCAATTTAGCTCTATGTCCTCCATGTCTGATTTCGTTGCCATTTAACATAACTTCTAATGCATCAATGATATATAAATCGGTTTTTACAATAGAATTTATTCCTGCAATATATTTATGAATCGAACCGACGCCCATATGAGCTTTAAACCTCTGCCATTTACATAAATATCCAAATTGATTTTTTAAAGCACATGATATTCCGATATGTTTTAAATAGTGAGTCTTTAATAAAGGTAAAGAAATGATATAGTCACAGGCAAAAGGAATATTCGACATTTTTAATTTATGTCTTCCCCTGTTATCAATTCTAATACTCATCTCTTCCTCATAAAAGTTCATAAAATTAACATTATGTTTATCACAAATATCTTTTAATATATGAGATCTCATTACTTTTTTTGAACTGACGTCAATAGCGGGGCCATCGCCAACTATTACCTCACAACCAAATTTAGATAAAAATGAAAGAACGACTTCAAGGGTATCGACGTGCGTTGTGGTAGGATATTTCTCTGAAGATACAATATTCGGTTTAATTAAAACTCGCTTTCTTCCTTGGATTTCATCCTTGAATATCTCCAGAACTTTCTCAACGAAAGGCCTTCTTTCTCCTGTCTTCCTGTAGTAAATCTTCATATATTTACTTCTCCCGTTAAATAATTATAATATATTTTTTCATGCGTACTGCTCAAAAGGTTGAATGATAAGTCGTTAAAAGCAGTGATAAATCAGTCATCTTTTATTTTTTTCATTAATTTATCATATTCTTCTTCGCTAATCTCACCTTTAGCCAACCTGGTCTTTAGAATATCAATGGGATTTTGAGTATCGTCCTGCTTCCAGTCCCGCCACCAATTCCAATCGCACATCCTTGAACCCCTGGAGCCCCATCTATTTCTAATACAATGAAATATGAATAGGATAAACATAAACACCATGAAAATGATACAAAAGATAATCCATGGTGAATTGCCAGGAAAATGTCGGGAAAATCCTTCGTTGGATTCGGCATTTCCTTTCCAACCGGATGAAAAAAAAATCATAAAAAACATCATGATCATACAAAAGATTGGCAATATTATCATGAAAGGAAATTTATTTCTGTTTCTCATTGTTAATACCTCCTCTTATTTTCTTTTTTCTTTCTGTTTTTTTTCACACTACTTGATTGCTCGGCTGATCGTAGCATAATGCAATCCTAAATAATATAAAACATCAATTTTCTGATTTGTGCAGGCTTCCGCCCTTGCCTAAATTTTTCGGTACAAGCCCGCGCCTCTCTATTGCTTTCAATTCCCACTCAAACTCCACAAACTGAGTTTCACAATTTCTTTCCTTTTGGAAATCTTCATATAACATATCTGAGAAAAAAAATCAAGAGGATTAATTTTTAATCCCCCATTTTTTTCTCATGCTGCCTACTCTAACCATATGTAGTCAAGCATATTATCCATAGACAAATTTCTAAATAAAGGCATCTGTTGAATCACATTTTGTATCACACTCTCTCTTTCCTTTCTTTTCATAAGTCTATAATTTAGGTTTATCGTTATTTTAAGATCTTTCCCGTGAATTTAAGACCTCCTAAAAAGGGGATGATATCTTGCAGCCAGGGTATTGATAAAAAATGGCGTTGATATTGATATCATAGTCAGATCCACCGGATTCTCCAGAGAAGATATTGAAAATTTGGCTGCCTCAATGCATTAAAACATAAGAGGCCTTAAATTATCGCGGTAGAGATTGCCAGTCACCCGGCACCTCCATTCACCGCACAGATTACGGACGTGAGGTATTACCTCATCCGGCTCCTACTTCGAGTTTCTGGCGTCGGGTAGTACACTTACTTAATGATGAGCACGTGCTCTCCGGCGCACTCCGACAAGGTCGAACAACGCAATTACCCGTCATTGTGTACATAATGGCGACCGCGGCTACCTTCTTCAGAGTTCCTCTTGGTCACATCCTTCGCCACCCACTCCACAAGCTACGCTGAGGGCGACGAATCCAGGGACGGAACTTTGAAATTTGGATTTTTTGGGGAAGATGCCGCCAGGCAAAATATACGTATATACGGGGTCTGATCTTGCAGTGCAATATTTTTGAGACTCTTTTTTGGCTGACACCTTTTTCCATTATCCGCAGCTTCCACCACAACGATTGACTATTAAATCAAGTTGGCAATTGGCAGTTGGCGGTTAAGTCCGCAGCCGTGATTTAACCTAAATTAAATACTTTCGTTTCCATTATGAGATGAAGTCTCTGCCCCCTCAGCCATTACCAGGTTTTCAAGATCAAAGGTGAAGGGCACCGCTTCTTTCCCTGACCCACCGCCTCTCATAACAATATCAGCGCTTTTAAGCCCCAGTAGTGACAATTCCGTATTTACCTGTGAAACCACAGCCGAATTCATTACCTCTCCTTCTTGCACTTCTGTAAGAACGCCGATAAAGATACGGGGTAAAAACTCGAAAACCGCCATCTCGCTCGGGACAACATTGAGCTTTTGCGCCAACAATTTCCCGGAGCGGTAGCAGTAAACATTGATGGCACCCATCGATAATGCATTGAGCACCTGGACTTCATCCTTGTTGGTGCCCGGGCCTTTATAGGTCAGCACATGGCCCGAAGGAGCCTCTTTTACTTCAAATTGCTGACCCGGTGACGCATTCAACTGCGGCGTGTAATTGCCGTAACTGTCGGAAGCGGAAACCTCTAAATCCGTATTATACGTGAATGGATGATAATCACCCTTTCCACAATACTGGATGACTATCCAGGCAATGGTGTCTTCATTATAATCGGGGTTAACTTGCTTCTGGAAAATCACAACTTTCGATTGACTAACATCATTTGATTTATTCCAAAACTTTAAATTGATCACACTCATCTTTAATCTCCTTTTTACTAATACTCCTCAAAAGCGCACAAAAAAACAAAATCATTCCGGGATCGTATATTGCACACCAAAAAACTCAACAATGCTCTAACATACCATTATTTCATATCTGAAGAGTTTTTTCAATGGCGATCCTGAAAAATGGAATTTTCATTTGCCATCCATAAATTTGGATTTTTCGTCAGGCTGCAACCCGGCCAGGCCGTAAGATTTACGTCGGTGTTTTACTTTTTTACTTTTTGAGGAACGAAAATTTTAAAAGCCTTTTATAGATAGGTTTTTTACTATGCAGTCTGTCCCGCTTAGCAAACTGGATAGAATACCTGATCCCAATTTTCCAATTTTTTGCGCCGTATGAAGGTATTAGTCAGCTTTTTTTTTCTTTGCAGGCAGCGAAGAGGGGGCACCCAGTTCGAGAACCCGGAGCAAGAGGACATCTTTGTCATCATGTCCCCATTTGGCTTTTCTAGGGTTCAACGTTCCCCTGGCCTTTTTATCCGTTCCAACCGGTATAACCACCTGTCCTTGTGGAATGTCCTCAGCCTCCGTTGGAGTGGAGGCCACTCCTTTCATTGTCGTTTTGCTACCGTTCACATCTTGCCAGTCACCGGAGGAAGTCTTGCCGTACCCGGAAATCAAGATAGCCCCCACAGCGTCTATGTCGATATCCGTGAAGGTAGCCCAGCTTTTATCCTTTGTTTCCCAGCTCTTGCTCCACAGTAACACGCCGTCCTTGCTATACTTTAAGACTACAGCGTTCTTAAGGGCGATGAAGATATCACCCTTTCCGTGGATTCGCATACCTGCTGGGACTCTGTCTCCCCTATTGAAGTCTACAGCGTCCCAGAGGGCACTCCAGAGGATGTTCCCGCCGCTGTCGAGTTTGAGCAGGGTTACGTATCGGGGTTTCATGATGGGACGTCCTTTGGCATCCCGTGGTGGGTTGGGGGAGTTGTCTTTCTCATCCATGGGATAAGCTGTACCCGCCGCATATAAATATCCACGGGCGTCGAGGGCCAGTGCTGTAAGCACATCGCGACGGCTTTCACCCCATGTTTTACCCCATAACAGCTTACCTGCACCATCGTATTTGAGGATGAACCAATCCTGTTGGGGTTCGATAATCCATGGCGGAGAAGGAGTCGCATAGCTCTGTGTCTCTCCTCCCACATAGATGTTGCCCATTGTGTCAATCACCAGCGCACCTGGGTGCTCGGGTGCTTTTCCTCCCCAGCATCTTGCCCACAAAAGGTTGCCTTCCGGGTCAAACTTCAACAAGGCAGCTTTTCTCCCAAAACTGTAAGCTGAACTGGTCACATAGATAAAGCCCAGGGGGTCAACCCCTACTCCCCTGGCTCTTTCCAGACCCTTACCTCCCCATGCCTTTGCCCAGAGGAGTTTTCCTCCACTGTCATATTTAAGCAATAGAGCATCCTCGCTGCCCACACCGGATTGTGTTACCCCGGCGACATAGATGTAGTCATTCCCGTCCACTGCAACAGCGTTGGCCCAGTCATATTTATTCTTCTTTCCTGATCCCCAGGTCCGGCTCCAGAGTTTCCGGCCAGCCTTGTCGAATTTCATAACCAGGACCTTATCGTGAATATAAGACCCCCAATTCCGTGTTTTTCCTGCGATATAGATGTTGCCGGACAGGTCACGGGTGACGGCACTTGCCCGCTCCTCATAAATGCGATCATTACCCCACAAGATAGAGAACAGTTTAAGCTTTTCATAAGCTTCCGGCTGACAGAAAACGTTTGCATCCTTAGGGAGCGACTTTGGGGGAGATACTCCATCGATTTGACCCGATTGGGCAGGAAGCGGCAAAAAGCAAAAGGCATCCTTTTTCCCTTCACTACCATAAAGAAGCATCGATCCCGCAATCGTAAAGTTGACGCTCTCTCCACCTATCTTGACGTTCACGATCTCATTGTTCTTTTGGAAACTTCCCTTGAACTCCGGCGGCCAGTTTTTCCCCTGCGTCAAAATAAGCCTGGCCGTGCGGTTGAATGGCCCTTCGGAAAAACCTCCCAGCACCATTCCATCCTTATAAAACCGCAGGAAGTTCCATCTCCTTGACTGGTCGTAAATGAACCACTCGCCCTGGTAGAATCCGTCAAACCGCAATTCCGCTTTCATCTTCTCCGGTGATTCCGTTTCCACTGTTGAGGTCCGCGGCTGCGATGACTCCTCTCCTTTATCGGTACATCCGGGGGCCAATAGAATTAGAAAGATGCTCAATACAACCAGATAATTGTAAAAGTTCCTCATATTCATGGGTATTACCTCCGTTCCAGAAATCTGATATGAATTGCAATTGCTTTGCATAAATGTATAGGCAATTATTCTAGCAGAAACGATGGAAAAAGTCAATTTGGTTTAATTGAAAAACGAAAAAACGGGACAGGCCAATTTTTAGCTAATTTCTTTTCGCATGGGGATGCAGAGTTGACATTTTTTTCCGGATGATTTAAAAATATAAGCATGCAAAATATGAAAAAAAAGATTCAAGAAAAGTCAGACAAAGAACTAAAAAAAATCCGCGATATGTACATCGAAATAATCCGGAANNACTTTGTGCATGCTGCTCTGGAACAATTAAGAACTCATTTCAAAGAATTACGCCTCAGCCCTGAAGGCAGGATTTTAAACCCGAAAGAAATCGGAAATTATTTCAATGCACTTTTACGAATTGTGTCCAACAATGTGGATTTGTTTGTGATTTATGATGAGAGCCAGTTGGACGGGCCGCATCTTCCTCTTTCGCAATCATATAAAGTGGAATTCCGTAAGATTATTGCCAGGGGTGAAGCGGCGGCTGTTTTGCTGGTAAAACATCCCCCCGAGGAAACAGCCCTTGAGATTCGCAAGGTTTCGGAGAAATCACTGCAGGGTCTGATGTCCCTTTGGACCGACCAACGCTTCCAGCAAACATCAGAGATTCGCGACAATTTGAGAAACTATTTACAGCATGCCACGGTGCGAGTACTTCATACCGGGTATGACCCGGAAGTGGCTAAGATCACAGAACGTATTAATGAACACCTGGAAAAACACGGTAGATTTGAAGATACGCACTGGATACGGGTTGTAAAGGGTGTTGCCCAGGATGAGAAGAAAAAGTCTTTAGAACAAGTGTTGAGTGTATGTATTCCCATCGTGGTGGTTATCAAGATTGTGGAACATGTTTTGCCGAATATTTTGCATGCGGTTGGCGGGATGTTGGATGATCTTTTTGGGGCGATTATCCCGGATGTATCGCAGTCGATGGGGGACAGCGACCTTCCCTTCAGTGAGCGGGTTAAAAAAGCCTGGCCGGTGCTTAAAGGGGGGTTGATCACTCTTCCCCTGGCTTTTGGGTTGGGGTGGTTTTCGGCGAAATTGTACGGGATGTCGACGTCGGTGGTTGTTCATATGTTATCAGGGGCCCTGTTTGCGATTGCCTGTTTTGCGGGCACGTTGGGGACGTCCATTGCTGCGTTTAGGAAGTCTTATGCTGCAATCGAGAAATTGCAAAAGGACAAGAAGCATGGATATCTGGTGGCGGATTTGAATTTTCCTTCTGAGAAGGCGAAGTTGGCGTTTCGAGAAGCCATCATGGATGTTCCGTTTCGGGTGGGGCATACCCTGATAGGGATCCCGTTTCAGCTTATATTAGGGATTGCAGCAGGAGCGTTTGGATTTTTTCACAGTAGTTTATTTATCATGGTTGAAGGCATGGCAGAGACACTGCTGGGTTCGGTGACGACGTTTGTTTATTCCTATATTGCCCGGTTAAAACGTAATTCCCGTCTGCGTCACACACAATTCTAAGGATTACTTCTTCCCTGGAAAAATACATTAACCTTTCAATGAAACCGGCTTCCACTGCCAACAGCCGCTTTCTAAGCTCCAGGCCCTCTGCTCTACGCTCCTCCCAGGGAAGGTTTTACGATTTTATACTTTACCAACTTTTTTTCGCCTTCCTCATCTTCTGTAAATATATATAGATTGTTTCCTTCGAATTCATAAGGAGTTTGCCAGCGAAGACCTTCGGGAAGCGTTACATGGGAATGATACAGGTACTTTCCCTGGGGAGAAAAAATATCGATTTCCTGCCCGGTGTCATTGGTCATGTCATTTACAAAAATGTAAACCAACCCGTTTTCATCGATGAGAATCCTGCTGAAATAAGTGCAGTAATCCGGCATACCCTTAATGAGCTGATCCACCATCTCTTTAGACGGCTTCCTGTTATTGATGCGCAAATTATCGAATCGCTTCCGTTTAACGGCGGTGGGGATTTTTTTCCTTTCCCTGCCTTGAATCGAAAACTTAAGCGATTCTTTTCCTTTAAAATCGATTTTTTTTATTAAATATTTATCGCTTTTTCCGTAGTAAATCTCATTATTACGGACACCGGCAACGATCGATGGGGTAGAGGAAGAGTCCTTAAGTACCAGCCTCATACCACCTGCGCTGGCAGTCAGGGCTTTTTCAGCAGTTACTTCCGCAAGGGTAGTGCGTTCTTTGCTGGTGAGATCGAAAATTTGCAGTTTTTCCGGTTTTCCTTTTCCATTCTCCTGTTCCTGTATGGTGATAAACCGATTCTCATCGATAAAGTTCCTGGGAAATATCATAACCCCGGGATTGTTGGTCCTTACATATTTTCCATCCATGGTAAAATAATGGAATCTCCCCATTTCCGGTACGATCACATATTTTCCTTCCAGGAAAAAATTAAATACCATTTTATACTCGCCCGGGCCTTCACCCTGTTTCCCAAAAGCGAATAAAAATTCTCCTTCCGGGCTGAAAACAAAAAACTTATGGTATTTTAGATCGTAAAGATAAACCCGGTCGTCATCCGCCACTTTGATATCCGACACTTGCAGTAGTATATCGTCACCGGCATTGTACGTTTCCCAGGTTTTGCGCAATTGGAAATCCCATTCTCCTTTCAAAGGTTTATCTTTATTCTTGATTTCTTCATTGGGATTTGTTTGGGCAAATGCAGCCGGCATACTGAAATTAAAAACCGATACTAAAATAACAATAAAAATCAAACCTGTATTTCTTGACATATGTTCCTCCTGTTCTTTGGTTTGCAAGCACTATATTATAAGACACATTTTTTTTGCAAAAAGTTGCATTAGAAAAGCGAAAATATCAAATTTACCTGATTTTCTTTTTGGCGCCAGCTTGTTCGGTTTCAACGTCGGGATTTCGGGACTTTGCACGCCGCTGTGTTATGAGACAGATATTTATGCCTCTTGCAATCTTGTTTTAGTAGCTATAACGCCTACAATGCCGATAAAGAGCGCTATTATTCCGATTAAAATTAGTACATCACTATAAACCATTGACCAGCTTCCGCCTTCCCGTGCAATTTCCATTATCGGGTTTATCACATAGTATGTAGGAAATAACTTGCCCACCCATTCTGGTATTCCTGGAAAAATACTGACGATTCCAGGCGCATATATGAATATTCCCAGCCCTTTTATTGTTGTAAACAACGCTGCCATATCTTTCACAAATGCACCCAGTATCAAACCGAAACAACTGGCCATTATGGCACCGAGGAATAAAATGAATATTATTAACGACAATCGCATCCGTGCTCATGATATCTCCCTTTTCAACAGGTTGTATATTATACCCTATTTTTATTAGCCGCCAAGAACGCGAAGGGGCGCGAAGGAAGCTGGCCCCAAACAAACCTTAATAAAAAGTTTTGCGGGGGATTCCAAAGGGACACTTACAGTGCGGTGTTAAGGAATACCCATGGAGACGATACATCGTTTGAAACCTCATACGCCGTCCTGGCACTGCAAATGCTACCCCACGCAGTGGGGTTTTTCAAAAGAGTCCCCTTTGGCCGCCGGAGGCATAGGAATTGCAGGATGGGCAGGCTTAATGGTTTTTGAGATCACATATACTACTGCCCATCCTGAAGAAAAAAATATGGGCCAGTATATCCGCACGGAANNTCCGCACGGAAGGCAGAATTTTTTTATAGTGCCCGTGCGGTAGGAGAGGTAAGGTGCCCTGCGGGCAAGTTTAAAACGCCTGCGGCGAAAGGGCACACTTTTTTATTTTTTTCAACACCATGATAAATTATGCGTCAGTATGTCAAAACGTCATAAATTTTTGCTGGACACTGAAAAAGGATCCTTGCCGGTCCCCTTAAACACCAACAGGTTACCCTTATTTTTCAGCCGAAATTAAATCTTTTTGGTCTTAGGAGACATTTTTTTGGTCTTAGGAGACATCTTTTTGCTCTTAAGAGACATCTTTTTGCTCTGACGTTAAATCTATTTTGCTCTGACTTTACAGCTTTTTGCTCTGACTTAAAATCTTTTTGTTCTTTCATTGAATCTATTTTGATCTTACCTAAAATCTTTTTGATCNNTTTTTAATCTTACCTAAGAGCTTTTTGATCTTAATTCACATCTTTTTAATCTTACGTCAAAGTTTTTTTGATCTAGCTCAAGAGCTTTTTGATATTAATTTACAGCGTTTTTATCTTTCCTCAGAGCGTTTTGATATTACGTCAGAGCTTTTTTATTTAACAATCGACACCTTTTACAACACCCGGTTCGGAATTTTTTACGCTTCCGATTGGCCTTTAACAAAAAGGGGACGCTTACATTTCGACTGGGGAAGCGTACATCGTCACTGGGGACGCTTACATTTTGACTGGAATCCGTTACAATATCACTTGTACCGGTTACATTGTCATTGGGACCGGATGAAAAAGAGGCCCACGAATTACACGAATTATCACGAATTATTTAAGCACTTACGTTACAATTTGACTGTTGACCATTTCA
>WVZO01000161.1 GCA_011772425.1 Candidatus Aminicenantota bacterium | reverse complement strand
TTTTCTCCAGATCGCCATCGGTCATTTCCAGGTTTAATGCTTTCATTAAATCTTGCCGGGTCCATTCCCGGTCTCGATGTTTGGAAAGATGCAGCACGATATTTTTGGCATTGCGGTCGTTGATTTGAGGAAAAGAACGAGAAATATATTCCATCCAGGTGGATTTGATAATACCCTCATCATCCAGGGTCTCAAACTCCAGGGCGCGGGTCAATCCATCAAGGGTAGTGAGGTCTTTACCCGGGCAGTCGGAGCGTATAACCGCGCTGATATAAAAGGGACTGCCTTCGCTGAGGCCAATCAGTAAGTAAGCGGTTTCCTCAGTCACCGGGACATCAAAAAACCGGGAGTATTTGTACAACATCTCGATGGCTTCATTTTCCGGCATATTTTTAAGAAATTTATACCTGAACCGTGCCGGAAGCATAGTGTTCAGTTCCTTCATCAGCCAGCCCACCCAACTGCCGGAAACCAGTAAAGGTGCGATTTTACTTTCGGCTGTACTCAGATACCCACCGGCCAGATCGTTGGCCGGGATTTTCGTGTCTTTGTCCCGGTAGATCATGGCATTTAAAAATTGAAATTCATCGATCAATTGTACAATGAATTCTTTCTGCCGGGCAGCTATTGTGTGGGGCGCTGTGCGAACCGTCTCCCACAGGCTGTCTAACTGCTCATGATCCACCGCGTATTCAACGCCTGTTATAATACCGGTTAAATACTCTAAACCTTCATTTACGGCAGCCCTTTTGGCTTTTTCAAAACTGTTTTTTTCCTCAGGGGTAATATATTCGGATTTCCGGGATTTGAAAGCAATGTACTGGTAAATAAACGTAAGAAAAAAGTCCCGGCAAAAATCCACCACCCACATTTTCGTTTCCTTGACTTCATAGTAAAATGGGATCACACCGTGGTTTTTGTAAAAGGTGATATTGAACAACCGCTCCAGGATTGCAGTTTTACCCATTTTACGCCGGGCCAGCACGGCGGTACTCATGGATTTTCTTTCTTTGATATCGTTAATCCATTTCAGGAAATAAGCCAATTCTGCTTTCCTGCCGGTAAAAAGGTCCGGGTTACCGATTCGTTCTTCCTTTGCATAATCCATATTATTTATATACCATAAGTAGGATAAAATATCAACCAATGATTATCCACCTCAAATTCACCGCCAAATTTTAAAGAATTTGGCGGTATCCGTTACGGGTTGCGGGTTTCGGGTTGCGGGGTGAAGAGCCTAAAAGATGAGAGGGAAAAGGTGGAAAAGGGGACAGTCGAGAAATTCATGCGTAATCGTAATGAGACGTCCGTGAAGTTTGAGGAGAGGCCCGTAAAACCTGGGAAGACGTCCGTGAAAATCTTGACTGGCAGCAAAAACAGTAAGAAGTAAGAAGTAAGAAGTAGGAAGTGGGTAGTAGGTAGTAGATTTGGTGCCAGGCCAGAATGGCATATTTGGGGGTGATGGATTTTTAAAAAATCCTGTTGAAAACATTGGATTATCATATTATATAAATCATGGCATAACAGTTAAGCTTAGAAGTTGAGAAGTTGAGAGAGAATTTGAAAAAAAGCTCTCTTAGTTTTCTCAACCTCTTAACCTCCCAACATCTTAACTTCTAAGCCTTTAAGCTTCCGTGGCAAAAAAGACAAAAGGAGGTGAAAGATGCCAGTTATAACCATTTCAAGGCAGCTGGGCAGTTTGGGCACTGAAATCACTCAACTGCTTAGTAAAGATTTTAACTGCCAATACCTTGATAAAGAATCATTGGAAGAGGCATTCGTGGAATACGGCATCCCCAGGGAAAGTATGGAACGATTCGATGAAAAGAAACCCGGGTTCTGGGACCTCTTTAAGACAGATAAAGCCAGGTACCTCCATTTTATGAAAGAAGCGATTTTTGAATTTGTCCGTAAAGGAAACGGGATTATCCTGGGACGGGGAGGCCAGGTACTCTTGGCAGACCTGCCGGGTGTGCTTCGGGTTCGTACCATCGCTCCAATGGAGATCCGACAGCAGCGAGTCATGAAACGACTCCAGTGCGATAAGAACCACGCCGTTAAACTGATCCAACACAGTGACCACGAAAGAGCCGGGTTCCTGCGCTTCTTTTTTGGAGAAAATTGGGAAGAACCCAGTCTCTATGACCTGGTAATCAATACCGGCTCCTTTTCTGCAGAAACCGCTGCCCTGTCGATCAAAAATATCATCGACAGCGATGAGTTTAAAGCTTCAGAAAAAGAAACCCGGCAAAAATTAGAAGACCTCTGCCTGGAACACGAAATCAAAACCGCTATTATTTATAAAGATAAAATTTTGGTCCAGTTCCTGGAGGTGAATTCCCTTCAGGCAGTGGTGACCTTAAGAGGCATTGTGGATAGTAACGATGACCTGGAACGGTGCGAAAAAGTGGTCATGAAAATACCAGGGATCAAAGAAGTTCATAATGAAATCTATTACAGCCCCATTACCAGTGCCTACGGCATTCATTATTAACCTTATCCCTTTGTTTTCTTATGTAAGTTTTCGATATCTTCGTTTTTACCGAAAACAATCAGGATATCGCTTTCTTTTAAGACCACGTCACCGGCGGGATTAATAGAGGTGACGTCGGGAATGATGGATTTAATCGCCAGGACCGTTACTTTGTACTTTTTTCGCAGGTCGATGGCATTTAATGTTTTCCCGATAAAAGCGTCCGGCACTGCAATCTCCTGGAGCACAAAACCCAATTCCAGGGGGAGATAATCGATTAAGGTGGGAGAATCGATTTGATTGCCCAGTTTTTGGGCCGCATCCCGTTCCGGGTAGACAATATCTGTTGCCCCCACCATACGGAGAATTTTTTCATGGTCTTCGGAAAGCGCTTTGGCGGCAATGCGGGGAACACCGAGCTCTTTTAATATATAAACCGTGAGAATACTGGGTTCCAGGCTGGGGCCTGAAGAGACCACCACATAATCGAGGTCCGCGACTCCCAGGGATACCAGGTTCTCTTTTATGGTAGCATCTGTTGTCACGGGCTGGGTAACGAAATCTTTGATCTCATTGACCCTATTCTCATCGGTATCGATGGCAATGATCTCGATGTCTTTTTTTGCCAGGGTTTTGACTAAATGAGTACCAAAACTTCCCAGCCCGATTACCGCAACTCGTTTCATAAAAACTCCTTAATGCCGCAAAGGTACAATGTAAGCGTAATTTTAACAAATTTACCCCAGGAAGGCAAATTTTTCTGCCTGAATTTTTTATTTTAGCCACGAAGTTACACGAAGGAACACAAAGGTTCTAACCGATCATGATATGTTCTTCCGGGTATTTGAAAACGGCACGGGATTCTCTTTTGCTTAAGGCAATTAAAAGGGTCAGCGGCCCGATTCGACCAATAAACATAGTAAGAGACACAATTAATTTGGAGAGTACGGATAAATCGGACGTGATTCCCATACTGAGCCCCACTGTTCCAAAAGCAGAAACAGTTTCAAACAATAATTGCCTCATTTCAAATTCGGTCTCAATAGTCAATAATAACAAAAAGAAAAATCCAATCAATAAAAAATGGATAATAATGACAATAAATGCCTTTTCAACGGTTTTGGCAGGAATATTCCGATAAAAAATATCGATTTTTTCTTTCCCTTGCAGTCGGGAGTGAAAATATGCGAACACCACACTGGCAGAGGTTGTCTTTATGCCACCGCCGGTAGAGCCGGGAGAGGCACCGATGAACATTAAAATAGTAATAATAAATATAGAGCCGAAAGAGAGGTAATTCAGGTTAATGGTGTTGAATCCGGCAGTCCTGGTGGTGACGGCTTGAAACAACGATGATAAAACTTTTACCCCGAAGAAAAAATGATTTTTTCTATTCAATATTTCTTGAGTAAAAATGATCAGGAAACCGCTAAAAATTAAGATAGCGGTGCTAATCAATACCAGCTTTGTGTGCAAGGAAAATTTTGAGAAACTTTTGATTTTTCGCCGGATGAAGAGGCCAATTTCGTTTAATACCAGGAAGCCGATACCACCGCAGATAATTAAAACGATCAATGTCAGGTTGATACTCCAATGGGAGACATAATCCTCAAAACTATTGTTGAAAATAGAAAAACCAGCGTTGCAAAAGGCAGAGATCGAGTGAAAAATTGAAGCGAATACCCGATGGGCTCCATGCAGCCGGGTAAACTGGAGATATAAAACCACAGCCCCGACGAGCTCAATGCCAAAAGTCAATAATACGATCTTTTTGAGCAGGTCTTTGACATTTTTATAACTACCGGGGGTAAACTCATTTTCAATAATGGTTTTATCTGTAAGAGAAAAGGATTTTCCCATTAGTAGAATGTAAAAAGTCGAAAAGGTCATAAACCCCAGTCCGCCAACCTGGAGTAAGATAAGAATCACCAACTGTCCGAAGGGTGTAAAATCCGCGGCGGTGTTTTTTACAATTAGACCTGTAACTGTCACAGCAGATGCGGCAGTGAATAAGGCATCTTCAGGATTGATGGAACCATGGGTAGTGGAAAAGGGTAACATTAAAACAATGGTGCCGATAAAGATTGTTAATAAATAAGAGCTGATAATGAGGCTTGTTGCGGATTTTTTCATTCAATCTTTCCGAATTTGGAAAGGGGCCAGTATCTGAAGATCGTCTTTCCATAAATGTAGTTCTCCGGCACAGGACCGAAAACCCGTGAATCCTGGCTGATGGTACGGTTATCACCGATAACAAAGAAGTGCCCCTTTTGGATCAGCAGCGGCTTCATATTCATGGACTTGAACATGATATCCTTTTCTTTTTTGAGGTATGTTTCAGTTAATTTGCTGCCGTTAATATAAACATCTCCTTCCCTGATCTCAATGATCTCCCCAGGCAAGCCGATTACCCGTTTTATAATGGATTTAGAGGGTTGGTCGGGTTTGCGTAGAACCACAATGTCATAACGATTGATATTCCCATTTCTTACCGCCAATTTGGAGATGATGATTCGCTCCTGGTCGTTTAATACGGTTTGCATGGAATTGCCTTCGATTTTATAAGCGGAGGCCACATAGGTGATGAGGAAAATGGATACGACCGCGGCAATCGCTATGTCAAAGATAATGTATTTCAAAAAACGTTTGAATTTGGATTTTTGGTCTTTCTTTCTCATGAGAATCTATTGTATTAAATTCCCAGCACGCTGTCAAGGGTGCGTCAAAGTCTTAAAAAGCTTGGCGCACCCTTGAAAATCCGAAATTCGAATCACGAAATTCGAAACAAATTCAAATGACCAAAACGAAAAGAACCCGAAAGCATCGTACCATACTGCTTTGTTTTGAATTTTGAACATTTGAATTTTGGATTTGTTTCGGATTTCGAAATTCGGATTTCGTGCTTATAAGAGAATGACGTCGCCCTGGCAGGGCGCAAGCACAGCGCACGAAACATTGAAAACAGAGCTGAGGACTTAAAAAAACACTTGACTCATTTGCAATTTCGTTATATAATATGACTTCCCGGGCGATTAACTCAGTGGCTAGAGTGCTACCTTCACACGGTAGAAGTCAGAGGTTCAAATCCTCTATCGCCCAAATTTTATTGTCGTAAATAAAATGGAGCAAATATTATTTAATCCTCAGCGCATTGAATTACCAGCACATTTGATCTTGATACCACAATTCTGGGATAAAGACTACTACGAGAAACTTAAAAAAGAAGCGCTGGGCTGCCTGAATCTACTCAACAGTGAGTTGTTGATTTTCCCGGAGTACACGGTAATCGTTGGATTCCTGGGGTACCCCCATTTATTAACCCTACTGGAATTTATTGAAAACGTTCGGGAAAAAGAGATATTTTTCCTGGGAACCGCAGGTAGTTTGAATGAGCATATTAATCGTCCGATGCCTCTTTTAGCAGCAGAAATATGTTCGACGGAAATCCTGGATCATTTTTCAGACGAAAAATCCTATCCTCTAAAATCCATTAATTCGGGGAGCCTCAGGAAGGCCAGAGGAGTAACCGTTGATATTATCCAAAGAGAAACCCCTACATGGCTGAGGGAACAAGTGAAACGAGAAATTGATTTCGTGGAAATGGAATTATTTCCACTCAGGGTGTACCTAAAAAAACCCTTTTATGCCATTGTTGTAACCACAGACCTTTTAAGGGAGTCCGGGGTAGAGGTATTCCCGGATAAACAGCTGCTAAACCAGGAGTTTGTAAAGTCTTATGAATTGATTGTAGAAATCATAACCACACCCCCCACATTCACCGCACCACTCGTTCGTTGATATTTAATAGGAATACACACAAGTAAGGTTAACAACCAAAGGACAGATTTGCGTCAAAATTTTTGGAATTTGGCGCAATCCTGAGGAGGTTGTCGAAAGTACGATGAAACCTAAGGTTATTTTAACGCAAACGTACCAGAAAGAAGCGATCGAACAATTACAAAAGGAATTTAATCTTATTATAGTTGAGGGCAGCAGTAAAAGCCTGGCCGAGGTGTTGAAGGAAAATCCCGATGCAGAAGCGTTAATCAGTTTTCTATCTGATAAGATCGACAAACATATTATCGACCTGGGGAAAAATTTAAAAATTATTGCCAATTATGCAGTTGGGTACAATAACATTGATGTTGGTTATGCCATTAAAAAAGGTGTCCTGGTGACCAATACCCCTGATGTTTTGACCGATACCACTGCCGACCTGACAATGGCCTTGATATTGGCAGTTTCCCGTCGAATTGTCGAAGGGGATGATTTTGTCAGGAAAGGGCAGTTTAAGGGTTGGGGCGCCAATTTGCTGCTGGGCAAAGAACTAAAAGGCGCTGTCCTGGGTATCGTTGGTATGGGCCGCATTGGCCTGGCTGCTGCTTTGCGAGCCCTGGTCTTTGGCATGAGGGTCATTTATTATGACCAGACCAGGAAAGAGCACCTGGAAAAAAAATATGGTTTTGAATATATGAGTTTTCCTGACCTGGTTCAGCAGGCGGACATTGTTTCCTTACATATTCCTTCCTCCCCGGAAACGCATCACCTGTTTAACAAAGATGTATTTGATTTGATGAAGTCGGATGCGATTTTTATCAATGCCTCGCGGGGGGATTTGATGGATGAAACCTATTTGGCTGAGACGTTGGAGAAGAACGAATTGTTTGGCGCCGGCCTGGATGTGTACGAATGCGAACCGCAGGTCACGGAAAAATTAAAGCAGTTGAAAAATGTGGTACTGGTCCCCCACCTTGGCAGCGCCACGTATACCACACGCCTGGCAATGGCCCAAATAACCGTTGATAATGTCAAACAGGCCCTGTCCGGCCGTACACCTCAAAACCTGGTAGAAGAATGGAAGAACCGCGGCGAGTCAGGTGAGTCAGGTAAGTAAGGTAAGTAAGGTGAATGTAGAAATAAAGAAAAAAAAATTTGTTACGTTTATCCATAACGTGTTTTTCTTTATTGGACAAAAGATTTCCTTTGGCCTGGGGGTTGCCTTCTTTTCTCTCCTGGGTGCCTGGTTTGCGGTGGGTTACGGTTACTTTTTTATCTATGGAAGTGTGGACTTTCGCCCCCATGAACTTCAGGCGTTTACACAGAACCTCTTGATCTTAGTTGCAATCGCTTCGATTATTTATTTTATTCAATCCGGGTTGTTTCATCCTTTAGGGTTTTCCGGGATCGATAAGAGATATCGGTTGGTCAACCGTTTGCTGCGACAAGATCCTGAAGGAAACAGCATCCGGGAATTGGATAATCAGCAATTAATAGACCTCCTGGATGCACTGTCCAATATACCCGCACGTAATGCGTTAATCGTTGCCTTTTGTTCTTTTGCTGTTATTTTTGCGGTGGTATATCTGAACATGAAGATGACGTCATCCCTGGAGAGTTCGGCTGTCATTTTTGTGGGGGGTGTGATCGCATCCATTGTCAACAGTTATTTTGGCTTTACTATCGCAGAGTATTGGGCGAGCCCCATCCGGAAAAAAGTGAAGGAAATTCTCTTCCATCGACATATCAATTTTGAGAAAAAGTATGTATTTAGTTATCGGAAGAATTCCTATTTCATTATTTTTTTAGTATTACTGACATTGATTGTCCTGGCACAATTTATCAACAGTGGGAATAAACCGCTGGGTGAAGTTATCCTTTTTATCGTGATGAGTATTATTACCATCGGGTTTAATATTGTTATGTTTTTAAATTCCGTTAATTTGTTCCTGGAAGAGTTTAATGATGCCACCCGGAAAATGGCAGAGGGGGAAAGCGGTTTGCTTTTTCCCACTCCTGCCTACAAGGAACTGGTTACCATGTCCACCCATTACAATGAGACCGTTTTGGAAGTTCATTCCATCCGGGAGAACCTGGAAAAGATTATCAACCAGCGAACCCTTCATTTGATCGAGGCCAGGAATGAAGCCGAAGCAGCCAATAGAGCCAAAAGCAACTTCCTGGCTAATATGAGCCATGAAATTCGCACCCCTTTAAACGGTATCCTGGGAATGGTAGAGTTGATTTTATCCACGGATTTGGATTCACAGCAAGAGGAGTACCTGGATTTGATCAAACGTTCAGGGGGACTATTGTTGGATGTTATTAACGAGGTGCTGGACCTTTCCAAAATAGAGGCAGGAAAATTTACCCTGGAGTCCATACCCTTTGACTTACGGGTGATTATACAAGAAGCGGTGAATACCTTTTTTATTACTGCCAAAAAGAAAGGTTTGACTCTCATTTATGAGATTGACCCGCGCGTACCACGATTATTAAAAGGAGATGCCTGCCGCCTGCGCCAGGTGATGATCAACCTGGTGGGAAACGCGATAAAATTTACGGAAAAAGGAGGGGTGGCGGTTGCCGTTGAGGTGGAAGTTGACAATAAAGAAAAAAATAACCTGGAAGTTCTTTTTTCAGTGACCGATACGGGAATCGGGATACCCCGCGAGAAACTGGATACCATTTTTTCCAGTTTCACCCAGGCGGACGGTTCCATGACACGGAGATACGGAGGAACCGGACTTGGATTGGCTATCTCCCAGGAGATTATCCGGGTCATGGGGGGGGCCATTCGAGTAGAGAGCCGGGAAAACAAAGGCAGCCGGTTTTATTTTACCATTCCCCTGGAAAAACCAGGGGGAGAATCAGGGGAATTACAGGATGTGCTGGAGATTCGGCCGGGACCAATGCCTGAAAAACAAAAAGAAATTCCGCCTTCCGGTCATGTGCATGCCCAGCTAAACAGGATTAATAATGGTATCGTTAATATATTGTTGGCTGAGGATAATGAAATCAACCGTAAGTTGATTATTGCACTAATGAAAAATAAAGGCTGGCTGGTGACCGCAGTGGAGAATGGAAAAGAAGCAATCGAGGCCCTTAAATGTAAAACAAATAGTGATGGAAACGGGAAAGGGAATTTCAAAGGAAAAAAGAAAAGAGATCAATATGATATTATATTGATGGATGTCCAGATGCCGGTGATGGATGGAATGGAAGCAACAAAAACCATCAGGAAGTTTAAAGATTTCAAAAAGATTCCTATTATAGCGTTAACCGCGCATGCATTAAAAGGAGACAGGGAAAGGTTTTTGGCCGCAGGCATGGATGATTATTTATCCAAACCCATTGACGCCAATACACTGTACTCAATGATAGAAAAATACATCCTCCTGTCTTAAACCAGCCGGGGTGGAACCAAAAACGCACCTTTTCTTTATTTAACCAGGGAATAGGGCATATTATCAATTCCACTGCCCCAGGTTTTATTGGGTGCCGGTCCCATCTCAAAAATAAGCGTACCGCCATTCATGATATCACTGTGTTTAATATAACAATGATTGTAGGGCTTCCCATTTAAGCGCACCCCTTGGATATAAATATTCTGCCTATTAAGGTTTTTTGCTTCAACCACGAATTGCTTGCCATTTTCCAGGTTTATAACCGCTTTATCAATACAGGGGCTGCCAATGACATATTCGTTGCTGCCCGGGCAAACCGGGTAAAACCCCAGGGAACTGAAAATGTACCAGGCAGACATCTGGCCGCAGTCATCATTGCCGCAAAGCCCATCGGGGGCAGCTTTATACATCGAATTAACGATTTGATGTATTCTTTCCTGGGTTTTCCATGGTTTCCCGGCATAACAATATAAGTAAGGTATATGATGGCTGGGTTCATTACCGTGAACATAATTACCGATCATACCTACCCTGGTGACATCTTCGCTGTGGGCGATACTTTCTTCGGAAACTTCCATTATGAATAAAGAATCCAGCCAGTTTACCAATTTATCATTTCCTCCTAATAAGCGAATAAATCCTCTCATATCATGGGGGACATAAAGAGAATAATTCCAGGCATTCCCTTCAATGAACCCCTGTCCCGCCGTACTTAAAGGGTCGAAGGGCGTTTTCCATTTTCCATCCGAGTTTTTGGCACGGATGAATTTGGTTTGCTCATCAAATAGGTTCTTGTAGTATCCCGATCGTTCCAGGAATTCTTTTGCTGCTTTTTCATTGCCAATTGCTTCGGCAAATTTATAGATTGTCCAATCATCATAGGCATATTCTAATGTTTTTGATGCAGAATTGTTGTTCAGGTCTTCCGGTACATACCCATATTTTTTATAATAACCGATTCCATCATAGGGATCATATTGTGCACTGGCCACAACCGCCTTAAATGCCCTTTTGACATCGTATCCGCGAATGCCTTTCATAAAAGCATCGACAATGACCGGCACACTATGATAACCGATCATACACCAGTTCTCATTGGCGTGATGGGACCAGACAGGTAATATCTTATGCACGCTTTGTTTATAATGGGCAAGCATAGAGTTTATGATGTCATTGGTGCGTTTCTGCTGGATGATTGTATATAACGGATGAAGCGCCCGAAAGGTATCCCAGAGGGAAAAAATAGTATAATTGGTGAATTCGTTCGCTTTATGAATATTTTGATCCAGGCCGCGATATTCACCGTTGACGTCGGAATAGACAACCGGGTTAAGAAAACAGTGGTACATCGCTGTGTAAAAAATAGTTTTCCTCTCTTCATCGGCCTGAACTGCAATTCTTGATAGTTCGTTATTCCATGAGTCTTTTGCCCTTTTTTTGACTTCAGCGAAATCCCAGCCGGGAATCTCTGTTTTCAGGTTTTCCAAAGCATTCCGCGTGCTGACGCTCGACAGGGCAAACTTGACCAGGATTTCTTCATCTTTCTCTGTCTCAAAGTTGAAATATCCTTTTACTCTATGTCCGGCCCTTTCCGGGAAATTTTCATCTTCATGCCATTTTCTCCAGAAGCCGCGGTATGTCAGTTTTTCATCGTTCCTTAAACCATAGGACTTCATTGGCCGGGAAAATGCCATGGCGAAATAAATATACCGGGTCCGGGCCCATCCGTTTGTCTGCCTGAACCCGGTTACTAAACGATCATGCTCTACTCGCAGCGAAGACCATACCACTTTTCCCTCATAATTATAAATTCCTGTTGTTAAATCCAGAATAATATGCCCATCCTTTGTTTCCGGAAACGTGTACTTGTGAAATCCCATGCGTTCCGTGGCCGTCAACTCTACCCCGATATCGTAATCGTCCAGTTTAACGGAATAATATCCGGGATGTGCCTCTTCATTGTTATGAGAATAACGTGACCGGTATCCGCTGTCGGGATTATCTTTGCTGCCCGGTTCCAGTTTAAGCTCACCCACGGTAGGCATGATTAAAAAGTCACCTAAATCGGAATGACCGGTACCGCTGAAATGGGTATGACTGAAACCGACGATGGTTTTGTCCTTGTATTGGTATCCCGAACAATACCTGTAGACTTCGGGATTGTAACCTTTCCCATAACTGTAGGGAACCGTATCCGTCTCAGGACTGAGCTGCACCAGGCCGAAGGGAACGGAAGCCCCGGGAAAGGTGTGCCCCATATCATCCGTACCGATAAATGGATTTACATAGTCATAGGGTGTTTTATCCTGCTGCATACCTGGTGGAATTTCGGCACAAATCAAAACCGCCCCAAAAATAATTAAGCAGAAAAAAATATAATTGAATTGCTTTGTCATGTGTTCTCCTTAAATAAGATATTACCACCTTTGCTATTTAACATAAACCAGGAAAGAATTCAAGGGATATTTGATTTGCAATACCGATTGAAGTAATATATAATCTTTCCGGTGGTTAAATGAATGATAAAGTGATTAAACGAATCCCTTACGGTCTGGCGGATTATGAAAAAATTGTACTGGGCAATTATTATTATGTGGACAAAACCCAATATTTGCCGTTAATCGAAGAGGCCGGGGATTATCTTTTCTTTATCAGGCCGCGAAGATTTGGGAAGTCCCTGTTCCTTTCCATCATGGAAACCTATTATGATATTTCCAGGTCGGATCAATTCGATTTGTTCTACAAAGGGACCCATATCCATGGATATCCGACACTGGAAAAAAATAAATATTTGATCTTGAAATTCAATTTTTCTACGGTTGATCCTGATTATAAACGATTGGAAACATCGTTTTTAAACAATGTGCGGACGGTTGTTAATTCTTTTTTAAGTAAATATGTCGATGAATTGGATACCCAGGAGCTGGAGAAATTGCGAGAAGACCTGAGCAATATGGGGTCCGCTGCCGACATATTATTAAGGGTTACCAATTTGTGCAAAAACTCGAACCGGAAACTCTATGTGTTGATCGATGAATATGATAATTTTGCCAATACCGTTTTATCCACGTCCGGCAGCGGGGATTATAAAAATCTGACCCGCGGCGAAGGATTTTTCAGGGCATTTTTTAATGTTTTGAAAGGCGGCACCACCGGTTCCGGTGCGCCCATATCCCGGCTGTTCATAACAGGTGTATCGCCGATTACCCTAGACGATGTAACCAGCGGATTCAATATCGGTAAAAATATTTCCACTGCTCCCGGTTTTAACCGCATGCTGGGATTTACCGAAACGGATGTGAAAGAAATCATTGATTACTACAGGAAAAGTGGGGGGATTAAGCACCAGGAAAATGAGTTGTTAAACATCATGACCACCTGGTATAATAATTACGCCTTTTCAAAGAAAGCAAACGGAACGTTATTTAACCCGGATATGGTGTTTTACTTTATCGACCAATATATCCAGGGTGATGGCATGCCGGATGACCTCATCGACCGGAATGTTCGCATCGATTACGGCAAACTCAGACATTTAATTATAGTGGACAGGGATGGAGTCGTACGTTCTAACGGCAATTTTTCAAAATTAAGGGAAGTGATAGAGGAGAAGGAAATCCTTCAACCCGGTATTGCCAAAGGATTTCCTTTGGATGAATTACAAGAAACCAATAATTTTATATCGTTGTTGTTTTATTTCGGTCTTTTAACCATCGAGGGGGTGGAAAGGAACAAATTGCGTTTAACTGTTCCCAATGAAACCGTTAAGCGGCTTTTTTATGAATATATCGAGAAGGGATACAGGGAGACAAATGTATTCAATATTGATTTATCCAGGTATGGGGACCTGATGAGTGATATGGCGTATGATGGCAAATGGCGGCCTTTATTTGCATACATTTGTGAGCTGATGAAAGAAAGCATGGGACTGCGCGACCTGGTTACCGGAGAAAAATCTATCCAGGCATTTTTAAATGTCTACCTGGGATTAAGCGACCTTTACCTCATACACTCGGAAAAAGAATTGAGCAAAGGTTATGCTGATCTTTTTTTGGAGCCGTTTCTTTCAGTGTATGATGGAATCGGTTATTCTTACCTGGTTGAGATCAAGTATATAAAGACAAGCGAATACAGGGAGGAGAAGGTTAAGCAGCTAAAATCAGAAGCGGAGCAGCAATTGAGGACTTACAATCGTGACACGAAAATGCAGCGGAGTATTGGTAAAACCGCGCTTATCAAATTGGTTCTTATCTTTTCCGGCCCGGAGTTAAAATACATCAACGAAGTTCATTGATATAAATAACCACGATGAGATAAACTTACCCAGGACTCTATTCCTTTTTCAGTATTCCGACTATGTCTGCATTATCGGGCAGCTATTCTACATAACATGAATCGAAACCGACACATTAAAAATTTGATTTATGAATTTGTGGATATGATTGTTATCTTTTCCTGGCCGTTTTCATGAGATATAGAGGCATTTAAGATTTTTTTGTTAATTGTTGGGTATAGTCTTAATTTATTTTCAATTAAAACTAACAAATCATGTCTGAGATCCTCTATGTTACCTTTTCCATTTGACATTATTTGACATTGATTTAGATGCTGACTTAATGCTAAGGGTCTCATTTCCACCGGAAGGGTAGCTATATTCCATGCAGTACAGGCACCATTTAGGTAATTCTGTTTTTCGTCTAAGCTTTGGCCTAAAGCAATATAATCAGATGCAATATCTAAAATCATTTCTGACATCTTTTTTTTATTTCTTTTTCTATTTTTCTTCTTTTTCATATTTCTTTTTTCTCCCAATTCCTTATTTTTTATCATCTTATTGTTTTCTTGGCACCTTTTCTTGTCTTTTCAATCATCATCAACCTCAACTAGAGAAGAGGTAGCTGAAACCGCAGCAGCCTGGTCACCGCGCTTCCATGCATCAAGCAGAAACCTCCCCCGATCTGTGAGATCTAGAAAGTAATGACGTTCTGTCCACTTCGTGTTAAATAAGCCCTGATTGGGCGAATCCACTGGCTCTACTGCCACATATCCTCCAGCAATCAGGCCCGCGCAAAGCAGGATACCGTCTCCGGAAACGACGAGATTCGGTGTCTTTTCCAGTGTAAGGAGAACCTCTAGTGCCCTACGGTCAACGGCCTCATTCATGGCTATCTGCAACATCTTCCACGTTCTAATAGACTGCAACGGAATCTCCCCTCGATGATGAAGAGCATGGCAGTTTGGGCATAGTGCCAGAAGGTTGTCTGCTGTATTATCGCCTTCCTTGGCCAATGGCATTAGATGATGAATGTCCAAAGTCAAGATAGCTCGACAGGCCGGATTACTGCAGTGATAACCAGCCTCGTGTAGGATAAGTTGCCTAGTTTTTAGTGAAATTTTCTGCCGACGACGGTGTTGTGTGTTCAAACCTTTAGTCATTGTATTGAATTCCTCCTTTTAACGCTCCCGAGATAAGCAGACCAAACTGCTGGGTGGTAGGCAGGCAGGAGAGGTTCAAGTCCACTTAAGCGAGTTGTTAGGCCAATATAGAGCCTGGCTCCCAGGAATTTGGGAAGTGTTGGTTCTTTTGACTTTTGCTTTATAATCGGTATAAATTTTTGGGTTCCTAAATCCCTAACAAGTTCAGCCGTTACAATCATCCTCTCATAAGCAACTCCACCTTCTCCAGCATCTGCTTTTCTGACATAATTTTCTGTACAAATAATTAGAACTCTATCAGATTCTGTCAAACCATCTTCCATGAATTTCGTTATATCGTCACCTAAACCCAGGTCCCATTGATCAAGAATTGCGTCAATCCTGTTTTTTCTAAGTTCAGCAGCCAATTCTGCAACCCATTGTTTATGGGTTGGAGAGTCATGCGAATATGATATAAAGACCTTTGGGGCATCTTCATTCATTTTATCTCTTTTTTTAATTTCTTTCTCACTGCGTTTTCTTAACCATTAAAAGGTGTTACAGCTTCTCAATTTCCTCTTGTGGAAGCCCTGTGATTTTTGATACCAACTCGATTGACAAACCCTCTTCCAGGGACTTTTTCGCCATTTCCATTACTTTTTTTTTCTCTCCGTTCATCTCACCCACTTTATAGCTGGATTCAAACATACTCGCTTCATAATGAAGACTCTCAAGATAGTCCTCGTATTCCCTGTGCTCCTCGTCGCTCAACTTCATTATATTAAGTTCTTCTTTGGCTTCTTTTAGGCCTTTGGCCTTAAATTCATCTTTAATTTCGTCATTCTTCAAGAAATAAATCCACTCGTCGATGGTGTTCCGGGCAACGTCATCAAACTGGTTGACCTTAAGAATGTAAGATTCCGGGTAGATATCCAAAATCTTTTCTGTTTTGTAAAGCTCCTGCTGCGTGCTGTTGAGTTTTAACACATCCTTTTTGTTTAAGCCGATGAATTGCGTCTGGCCGTGGTAGGCGTAATCTTCTCCCTGCCCCAGGTCAAAATAAACAATACCGATGGATATGATTTTCCTGATTTTGGCGTAAGGCATGGATTTTCTCATGTATTCCAGCAGCAGTTTGGAAGTGCCGAAAAGCAGCCGTTGTAAATAATCGTACTCGGTTTCGTGCTGGATTTCCACGATAATCAATTCCTTTTTGGAATTTTCTACCAGTAAATCCACCCGGTTGGACCTGGCGCTCTTATGTTCCAGGTTGCTTTCGCTTTCCAGGATGGAATCGATTTTTATATCATCTTGCAGTAATTCGCTCAGGAATCCTTCGAGAATGGCAAAATTGACTTTATGCCTCAGTAGCCGTTTGATGGCCCAATCAAAACTAATCAGTTTTCGTCCTTTACTCATGTCTTACGTTCTTATTGTTCATTAATAATACATTTTTGAGTTTAAGTCAACTGTTTGTTTTAGGATTTTTTACCTTTAATGAAAATTGTTTTCTTGACTGGCACCTTTCTTACATTACTGGCATTTCAGCCAGTACCTGAAGTCAGCATACGAAGGAAAACGCAGCTTTTTGGCGGTCCGCTGGAATGATGGATTAAGCGATGGATACATTCATTCAACGAGAACATGGGGAATGATTTTGGAGAGGTCGTCCTCTTCAATCGCAATGTGAGACACGCCTATAACCACCGCATCCATTGGTGGATAGGCGATAGCCTTGCCGGCCTTAACCATGATGGCTTCATCATTGAAATGGTCACCAACAAACACGGTTTCCTGGGTACTGCACCCAGACTGCGTGCAAACCAGCTCTAGCGCGACGGCTTTTCCTTGAAAGTCATAGGCTGTCGCTCGCACTCCTTCCAGCTTTTCATCACTGGCAAAAACCAATTCATTGATAAACACAAAGTCGAAATATTCCCGAAAGTCGGGAAACGAGTCCTCAAGAAATGTGTGGATTCCCCCTGACACGATCGCAAGCACCAAACCCTCCTCACGTAGATGTTCCAAAGCCTTACGGCAGTTTTTTGTCAACGTCAGAGCTTGACTCATTTCTCTTAGCTGACCTCGTGTGAGAGTACGGCTTTTGAAATATTCAACAGCCTTGTCACACCACGCTTGATAGGCCTTGATTCTGGCCGCTTTAGATGAATCCTTATTAGTTCGTCTTCGATACTCCCGTTTTAGTTCGCTCTGGATACCTCTAGTGAAACCGAGGCCCTTCCAAATTGCTTCCCAGGAGAAATCAAATGCAGGACCTCTGAGCAGGGTACCATCCAGGTCGAAGACTACAACTTTGTAACGCCATCGGTTTCGTCGCACTGGCGAAACCCACTGATTTGACGGCTCATGAAGAAGCCCGTGAATGGGTGGCTCAGGGTCAGCCGCACCGGAAAAGTGACGCCCAAGGTCGGCTGCTATGGCCGCAGCAAGTTCATGGGGCGTCCCAAATGTATCGGTAATCTTCGCTAGCCTCAATTCCGCCTTGAAAGCCGCGAGTTTCTCAGCGGCCACCTGCTTATCAATCATTAGCGGTGGCCATGGGTGGTTGTCGTCAACCAGATAGACCAGCACCGGTACCCCTGCCCGAACCGCTTCCCTATACTCGCTTTCAGTTATAGATACTGCTTCCCCTTCGGGTATGAAGCCATATCGGTGTGCGTAGATGCCTACGAAAACATCCGTTTCCTCGCGAATCAGACGAATGCATTCGTTCTTTGGGCGCTCGTCACGGGCCCCGAAATGCTCCATGGCTATATCCACTGCTCCGAGCTGCCGTATAGCTTTAATTGCTGCGCGTCGATGTTCCTCTAAATCCACAAATGTTGAAGATACAAATATCCGTTTCATCTTGTTTCTCTTTGACCAGCGTGTCCAACTATTTTTATACGAAATTCGTGTTTATTAATCATCATTCTAATTATATCATATTCCAGGCTATCTTACCGGCCAGGCACATTTCCCCTTTTCTTATTATTGAATTGTTTCTCCGGTAAAACGATCTATGTTTGCCCAAAAAGGACATTTGGGACACACCTCCCCTTCCGGATTGTCCTTACCTTCTTCATGAGGGCACCCCATTATTCTATCTGCTATAACCACAGATTTAGCTCCTTCTTTTTTAAATCTTCAATAAATTTCTATTTTCTTCTGTATCGTCATAAATACGCCACTCAGCCACCAGGTCGTTTTCGATTTTTGCTGTCCAGAGGGCAGGCCCTTCCAGGGGTTTATAAGAACAAGTCGAAAAGCCGATAATAATAACAAGATTTTCTCTTGATTCGATTCTTGTAAAATGATTTTTATAGTCCGGAAGCATATTGAAGAAATCTTGCCATGCTTTTGTCATTGTTTCTTTTCCTATTCTTGCCTCTTCTTCCTTAATAATGCATGAGTGATCTTCTGTCATTAGATTACGTAATCCATCGATATTTTGATCGTTAATACATTGATTGAATTGCAGAGCAGTTAATTTCGGATCTTTCTTATTCATTGGATTACTCTTCTATGCACTTTATTATTAATTGGCCCATAAGATACAAATCGTCTCATGTACGGCTCCTTCTTTTATATGCTTTTCGTATTTTATCAAAACTCAATGCTGAAAGCAAATCAAACTTTCTTGCCCATCCCCTTTTTCTTCTCATTTGCCTGAAAAATTGACATTTCGACAAAGAAAAGTGTTCCTTTTGCCCGTAGTTTTGGTATTGATTCTCCGGAAAGTGTTCCTTTTGGGCTAAACATTGACAATAATCCACAGGAAAGTGTTCCTTTTGGGCGAAGGATTGACATTAATTCTCAAAAAATTGTTCCTTTTGGGCTAATTATTGGCAATAATTCACATGATAATGTTCCTTTTGGGCCAAACATCGTCGATAATTCACCCGAAAGTGTTCCCTTTGGGCGAAGGATCGTCGATAATCCAGTTGGATTTGTTCCTCTTGGGCGATGTTTTAAGGTTTTTTATGCTGAAAGTGTTCCTTTTGCACGATGGATTATGGTTGATTATTTAGCTGCCTTAACTGCTTTAGCTGGCCTTATTGGGGCTTGAACCAGATATTTTCTTCTTAGCCCCTGATAAGAACTTAGTTCGCTTCGCTCACAATTGGTTGTGGTATTGACAAAACGACTGGATAATACTATTATTTAGTTGTAAAAAATCAGGACAGGTAATCGATGAAAAGACAAAAAAAAGATAAATTCAGGATGGCCGATGATGCCGTAATTAAACGGCTAAAAGCTATGAATCACCAATTAAATAAAGACTTTGGGGTTTCAAAAATCGGGATATTTGGCTCCTATGCTCGCGGGAATTATGATAAAGATAGTGATTTGGATGTGTTGATAGAGTTTGACCGGCCGGTAAACCTATTCGAGTTTTCGCGTTTAAAAACATTTCTGACCAATCAATTAGGTATCCAGGTTGACCTTGTAACACCAGGTGCATTAAAGCCTTTAATCAAAGACAAAATATTGAAGAGTGTCTCTTATATATAATACAGATTCAGCAATCTATCGAAGATGAATCAGGGGAGAAGCAGGAGAATGAACCTTCTGAGACGGCTCCAGATGTTGAGGATGACACGTAAATACTTTCTTGCCCGTCCCTTTTTCCTTTATTTTTTTCATATTTCCACCGCCTCCTCATACCATTTCCACCGCTGGATTAGTATATTTCCACCACTACCCGACACTATTTCCACCGCTCCAGTATACCATTTCCACCGCTGAACAATACGTTACTACCGCTCAATTCTTGCCTCATTCCTTCTCCTCTTCGTGTCTCTTTGTGTACCTTTGTGGCTAAAATTCCTATTCTTTCCTTTTGCCAACTGCTTACTTATTTTTCATAAAATACCCACCGGGATCACAATAACCTTGATCCCGGGTTTCTCAATTTCCTGTTCCAGTTCTTTTACCTCTTCTTCCTTTAATTCCACGAAAACCAGGAACACGATCTCTTTTAAACCCATCTGGCGTCCGTATTCGGCTGCCTGATCGATGCCTTTCTCAAACGTATACATATCCTTGAAACTCTTTAACTCCAGGGCATAAATTTTTTCGCGGTATTTCAGGATCAAGTCCACCTTGCCGTTCCCGGTAGGAAAATGGGGAATCACCTCCACTCCTCTTTTTTTCAATAAATCGTACAGGTAGCGATATAAATTAAAATGATAAATGGCTTCATAGGATACATTCTTATTAATACCTTTTAAAAGGTTACAAAAAGACAAACTTTTTCTTTGTTCTCCAATCTTGTTGTTTGCTGTGTCTGAGTTGAAGGTTTCCCCTTCCCCCGCGGAGCAATTTCCGTTGAATGGACATTGAATTTTGCTTGACGGATTTAATAATGGAACTGTTTTGTTAAGGAAACCTTCGAGATGGCCCGCAGGGCCTTTTTGGGTTGCGGGTGCCACCCGCTTTTTCTTTAAATAGGCCTGGTAGCGTTTAATGATATTGGGGATATGGAGACTTTTTTCGTCAATGGCGTCCTTCATGGCGTCCAGGGGGTGGATCAACTGGCCCAGGTGGCTGAAGATTTGATTGGAAAAATAATCGAATAGACATTTCTGTATAAAAGGGCAGGAAAATTTAACATAATACTCGTTAATACCTACTTTTTCTTCATCGATTACACCATTCATATATAAGTAGTTGATAACTTTATTGTTGAATTTGAACTCGATTTTATCGCTGGTTTCAAAGAGTTCTATTACTGTTTCATCGTAAGGGGGTTTATTGACTTTGCTGATGATATTTAAGATATTGTTATTGGGGAGAATGTGGGTGGCGGCCCCGTAGGCTTCTTCAAAATTGTACATGGTAATGGGTTTATTGGTATCGTGGTTATAGGTTTCGGTGAGCAGTTCGCCGAACCAGCAGGTTAAACCCGGCTGGCCCCGGTTTTCTTCATAAAGCTCCCGGACTACTGCTTCTTCTACTTTCTGGCCGCTTTCCTTTTCATACCATTTAAACATCCCGTCCACTTCTGCAAAGGTCAGGTTGGGGATGTGAACACTCCGTTGAACGTTAAAGGGAGAGCCTTTGGGGTTTTCAATGCCCAGCACACTGCGAACCCCCACCAGTGCCAGGCCATGAAGCAAATAGGTTTTTTCCCTGCTGGTCTTTTCTCTTTCGTTGGTGCGGCTCACGAATATATCCCTGAAAATGCTGGCAAATCGGTTAATAAGTACTTCCTCCAGGGCATCGAATTCATCCAGGATCAAGATTACCGGTTTTTGGAAATATTGCTTTGTAAATAACCCGGCTGCTTCCTTGATCTTTTCAATTCCAGGAAATGACCGGTTAAATGCAATTTGCAGCTTTTCGATTAATACCTCCAGGACTTCTTTCTCCTCTTTTTCTTCTTTTGCACGCTCCATAGAGATAATGCCAACTTCGAATTTACCGGTTTGCTTGATTTTTTCCACGACTTCCTGCATCACCCAGGTTTTGCCGGTTTGCCTGGGGGCCCACACGGTAATGTAATGGCCACCCTCGGATGGGTTCTCTCCCATCAGGTGATTGTATGCCCGGCCAATCAATTCCTTCCTGGGGGCATAGTAATGCAATTTATTGTTAATCGGCCCATAAGATACAAATCGTCTCATGTACGGCTCCTTCTTTTATATGCTTTTCGTATTTTATCAAAACTCAACGCTGAAAGCAAATCAAACTTTCCCGGCCGTCCCTTTTCCTTCTCCTCTTCGTACCCCTTTGTGTACCTTTGTGGCTAAAATTCCTTTCTTACCTCCGGATTACTTTAATTTTTTAACTCTCCTGGCAATCTTTTTTCGTATTTTCTGGTAAGACGGCGGCGGACCGGTCCTTACCTGTTTCCCATCGATGAACAGGGCATCTGAGATCCCCCAGGCTAAGAAAGTCTCTCTATCGAATGTGGATATCTCTTGAAATTCAACGTTTTCACCAAATTCAGCAGCGGCTCGTTTTGCTCTTTCATTTACCAGGTTCTGAGCCGGACACCAGCCGTTGATAAATGAGGTAACCCGTACTTTCCCTGCTATTTTTTCAGGCTTTTTTTTCTCTTTGATCCATTTCGGCGGCATGGCATCATCTGAGAATGGTTTCCACAATAAAATAGAGAGACCATCCTTATCAACCTTTTTATACCCCTTTCTTTTAAACCAAGAAGCTTTCATCCAAAATGGCAGGGATATTCCCCAGGCTGCGATTCCTTTACCTTTTAATGACTTTACATCTTTTTCTGCTGCGTTGAGTAATGCTGTGCCTATTCCTCTTTTCTGATAATTTCCTATTCCTTGCTTGTAACCATGAACCCAAATGCATGTTATGAAATACAAATCACTGCCTTGCACCACTGAATTTTCTATCGGGACATATTGGATCATGCCGCATACTTTATCGTCATCGACGGCAATTTTAACCCGCAGCCCTTTGTCTTTCATTTTGCTGTACCATACTTCTTTATGATTACCAGCCTCCTTCATTTCTTCCGACCAATCTTCCAGACAGTTGAAGTAGGTCTTTAGATATTTTTCCGATATTCCTGTTATTTCCATGGTTTTACTCCTTGACCATCTTACCGGCATGCCAGCTAACGTTTGAGATAACCGTCACGCTAAAGCGTGTCCGGTTGATTTATTTGTTTTGCTTTTTGTCTCTTTTCTGTTTCCGTTTTTCCTTAGGTGTAAGCTTGGCCTTTTTTTGAGCTTCTCGTTTGCCTTTATCTTTCTTTCCTTTGTCGCCCATGTCAAATTCTCCTTACAAAAAAATGTTTATTTTCATTTTATCATCAGTCTAATTATACCATTAATTAAAAAAATTGCACCATTCTTTTTTAAAAAATATTGATTTTAACGTTTTCTTGCCTGCAGGAAATAAATATTATCCTTTGGCAGGAACGTTTCTTCTCTGACAAGAACGTACCCGGCATCCCTATAAATCTTTAACAGTTTACTGCGAGAATACCATTCTCCGGCGGCAGACGGGGCTTTGTCCAGGTTGCCTTCAACAATAACAATAAGCCCGTCCGGTTTTAGCGAGCTGTTGATATTATTAAGAAGCGCCACAGGCTTTTCCAGGCAGTGGACCACATTGACCATAATCACCATGTCCAGGGCGGCATGGGGAAGCTTCGGATCTGTCACAGAGCCCAGTATAGTTTCTACGTTTGTAAAGCCGTGTTTTGCGCAGCGTCTTTTAAGAGACCATAGTGCCTCTTGACGAATATCATTCGCGTAGATTCGGCCGGAGGGACCGATTCGTGAAGCAATCTGCACGGTGTAGCGCCCGCGGCCGGCTCCAACTTCACCGATAATCATGCCCGGCTTGATGCCGATGGTCTTTAGCACGATATCCGGCGGCTGGCGCTTATTCAGACGGACTTCATACGGCAGCGTCAGGGAATCCTTTTCCTGACACGGGATTGGAGAAAAGGAAAATAAAAAGATGAACCAAAAAACACTAATGACAAAAACCAAATTTTTCATTCTTGACCTCCTTCGTTTTTTTTAATTTTAGCACTTTACACCAGGGGATATTATATGGGAAATTTAATCGTTAATCAATACGTTAAAGATGAATTTTTAAGTTTGGAATTATTGGCTTGAGTAGGCGCAGGCAATAAATGAAGTGGACCAATATCGTTATTCTTAGGGCGTACTCCGTTGAGCCTCATAATGAAAAAGAAAAGGCTGGAAATTAGAGATTAATAAAAAATTGGCATGTCCTTTTTTTAAAATGGATTGTCAAAGTCGATACAGTAGTTACAGACAGTAATAATAAGGTCGTTTGTTGGGCAGCACTCAAAGAAGGTCTCCCATGTCGGAGTAAGACCTGCTTTAATTTCATCCTGCACATCACGAGTTAAATTTGTAATGGTTGCTTTGTTAAGGACCAGTTTTTTTTCGAATTTTTTGGCTTTCATTGTGGTTAACCTCCTGGTTTGTGATTTGAATGATGATATTATATTTTACAATTTTTTCAGCATTTGTCAAGAACCAATCAATTTGCCTGGCGACTTTTATCTGCGGCGTCTAGAAATGGTTCTACAACGTCTAGAAATCGTTCTGCAACGTCTAGAAATGGTTCTGCAGCGCCTAGAAATCATTCTGCAGCGTCTAGAAATGGCTCTGCAGCCCCTAGAAATCATTCTGCAGTGTCTAGAAATGGTTCTGCAGCCCCTAGAAATCATTCTGCAACGCCTAGAAATGGCTCTGCAAGGTAGTTTTTGGTTTGTGTGTGTACCAGTGCGTGCTCCCTTGTGGTATAATTCCCGTATGTTTAAACTGAAAGCCGGTTTCAAAATAACGGATGAGCAGCAGCGGGTGGTGGATACCCTGGTAAAAAACTATGAGAAAGGCATTGACCGCCAGGTGTTACTTGGGGTCACGGGTTCAGGCAAAACCTTTACCATGGCAAACATTATCAATCGCTTGAGTAAACCCACCCTGGTACTGTCTCCCAACAAAACCCTGGCTGCCCAGTTGTACCAGGAATTTAAAGGTTTTTTCCCGGAGAATAGGGTAGGGTACTTTATCAGTTATTACGATTATTATCAACCGGAAGCCTATATCCCCCAGCGCAATTTGTATATCGCCAAAGAAGTTTCCATTAATTTGGAACTGGAACGTCTGCGCATCGAGGCCATCAGGAATCTCCTGGAATCACGCCACACCATCATTGTAGCGTCGGTGTCTTCGATTTACAGTATTGGCTCGCCGGATGATTTTTTTAACCAGAAAATCACCTATTTTCTTCGTTCTCCTACAACCCGGGAACAGTTGATGAAAGAGTTTGTTTCCCTGGGGTATACCCGCAGCGAAGGATTAATGGAGAGTGGAAAGTTCCGGGTTAGGGGCGATATCATTGAACTATTTCCCACCAGCGAAGAGAACCCGGTACGGTTTGTCCTGGATGAAACGCGCATCCATGCGATCGAAGTATTTGATGCCATTACCGCAGAAGTCTTAACTCCCCTGGCTTCGGTCAGTATATTTCCTATCAGTTATTTTTATTATAAAAAAGACCGCATCGATTGGATTATCAAACAGGTGAAAGTAGAATTGGAGGAACGTATCGCCTATTTTATGGAAAAAGATAAACCGGAATACGCGGAACGGTTAAAAGAGAGAACACTTTTCGATATGGAAATGTTAGGCCAATATGGTTATTGCGCTGGAATCGAAAATTATTCCATGTATTTAACCGGTCGAAAGAAAGGAGACCCTCCCTACACACTGTTGGATTTTTTTAAGAGTGATTTTTTGACTATTATCGATGAATCCCATATATCGGTTCCCCAGTTGCGGGGCATGTACAGGGGGGACCGGTCGCGGAAAGAAACCCTGGTAAAATACGGCTTCCGGCTGCCCTCCGCATTGGAAAACCGGCCGTTGAATTTCGAAGAAGCAGACAGCAGGTTTGAACGGCTGCTGTATGTTTCTGCCACTCCCACCGATTATGAAATCAAAGATTCCAATAAACATGTGACGGCTTTACTGGTGAGGCCCACCGGCTTACTGGACCCAAACGTTGAACTTAAAAAGTCTGATTCGCCCATAGAAGACATGGTGGAGGAGATTCAAAGGGAAATAGAAAACAAAAATCGTGTCCTGGTGACCACGTTGACCAAGAAGATGGCAGAGAAATTGGCTGATTTTCTTGCCTTAAAAGGAGTTCGCTGTACGTACATGCATTCGGAGATCAAGGCATTGGACCGGATTAAAATCATTAAAAAATTGCGCACCGGTGAGGTGGATGTGCTTATCGGTATCAATCTTTTAAGGGAAGGGTTGGATTTGCCGGAAGTCTCCCTGGTGGTGATATTGGATGCGGACAGGGAGGGTTTTTTGCGGTCTGATACGTCGTTGATCCAGACCTTTGGCCGGGCTTCGAGGAACATCAACGGCCGTGTGATTCTTTACATGCAGGGAATGACTGATTCTTTGCGAAAGGCAATCAATGAATCCAACCGCCGCCGCCGCTACCAGGTTCAATACAATCGAAAACACAACATCACGCCAGCCCCGATTACCAAAAAGATAAAAGACTTCTATGACGATGATTACTGGATAAAGAAGAGTGAAGAGGAAATCGCTGCCAATTTTAAGAGCCGTGAGAGCCTGGAAAAGGAGATTGATAAGCTCACTTTAAAGATGAAAGAGAGAGCCGCAGACCTGGATTTCAAGGGTGCGGCTGTGCTGCGGGATAGAATAAAGGAATTGAAAAACCTGATGCTGGAGATGTATTAATTTTCGTGCCTCCGGCGGCCAGGGGCTCTTTTGAAAAACCGCCCCTGGACCCCGCAAAACTTTTCATACACGGTCAGCCTGTGTTACAATGCTGCAATCACCGTACCCCATTGGCATCATTTTACTTCTCAATTTCTCTTCTTCTTCGTGTTCCTTCGTACTTATAACCGCACTGTAAGTGCCTTCGTGCCTTCGTGGTTCCTTCTCTTAACGGTGAATAAGTCGTCCCAACAAAGGAACTTTAATAGTAATCGCCTTCTCCGGGCAGATTTCCTGGCAGCAGTAACAACGAATACAACGCTTGTAGTCGTAAACCGGTACGGGCTTTTCCTGCTTTGGTATGTTTTTGGGCCAGTCCAACGCTTTCGGGTCCACCGGACACTGGAGCACACACTGACCACAACGAACACACCGCTGCGGGTCAGTCACCGGCCTGGGAGAGATATAGTTTTTTAAAAAGGCAGGATAAGCCCTGGACTGAATAATACGGTCCGGTGGACGACGGGTCACATTTAAATTCTTGTTCACCAGTTCATCGATGCTGTCACACCCCACAATTTCAATCTCTTCTTTTTTATAAGTCCCCAAACCCGCATCTGTACCGATTTTATTGGTGGGAACAAAATCAGGGTCTAAATCGATCAGGTGACAGCATACCGTATCCAATGCCACCGGATCAGTGGAAAACAATAATACTTTCATATTGACCAATTCGCCGCCGCGGGGGCTGTTTCCTTCCATGGCCATAATACCATCCATGATATACAACCTGGGTTTCAAATAGCGGTTAATATCTACCAGAACTGCGGAAAAATCGTAGATATCTCTCATTTTAACGTGATATTCTGCTTTACGCAGTCCCGGGACACAGCCGAACTGGTTTTTAACAGCGCCAGTAAGGCGGGTAAACCCGTGGGTCTTCATTTTACTAATACTGACGATTCCATCCACATCTAATACCCCTTTAGCCAGGAACAATTGTTTTGCCAGTATTGCCTCCGGGAAAGAAACCTTGACCGCTGTATGAAAATCCGCCAGCTCTATGTTGAGAGCATCGGCAGCGTCGTTATAACCAGCTTGTTTTACCACACGTTCCGGCTTGCCTATACCGGGCGAGTCACCATAAAACAAAGAGGCACCATTCACTTTAAGTACTTCCGCCACTGCCCGCAAAACCAGGGGATGAGTGGTGGTCCCCCGCTCCGGTTTGTCTCCCACCAGTATGTTGGGTTTCAAAAGGATCTTTTCTTCGGACTTTACAAAACAAGAAATTCCACCAAGCAGATCAATCCCCTCTTGCACAGCGGCCCGCACGTTTTCTTCACTGTAATTATCACATTTAATGACTGCTACTTTTGATTTCATTCCCCTGTTTTCTTTTCCATCAATTAACCAATGACCAATGACCAATCTAAAATCTTTCTTTCACAGTATTTGAATATGCACTTTCATTGCCTTTTTTATCCACTGCCGTTACCACATAGAAATAAGTCTTTCCTGTAATAAGGTCTTTGGTATCTTTGTAATGATTGGTGGTTATTTCATCGGCAATGAGGCTAAATTCCTCCTCCGGCGGCGAGCGCCTGTACACCCGGTAATGAGAAAGGTCTAAATCAATCACTGCTTTCCAGGTTAAAAACATATGGTCAGTGGCCCTAAAAATCACCGGGTTTGCCGGCACCTCCGGGGGATAGATATCGGCAACCTTGATCGAAACCGGTGCCGATGGCTCACTCTCAATCTGATTAGAGATAATTGTAGAAACATAATAAGAATACGTCCCATTTGTGCCTGTATCCATATCTTCATAATATTCTGTCAATACATTGTCCTGGTTTAATTTTTTAAACCCGGTCAAACCCGGGGAATATCCCTTTGGCTCTGGCATTGAAGCGGTTTCTTTTCCTGTTTCCCCCGCACCTTTACTCTCTGCTTCTTCTTCGGGGTCGATTTTCCTGGAAATTTTATAGCCGGCAATGGTGCTGACAATGTTGTTGGCTTCATCCTGCTGCGGCCGGGTCCAGGTCAATTTGTTTACTTTGTTTTCCTGGATTACCTTAAGACCGGTCACTGGTTTTAATGGTGTCATGGTGTGAATATAAACCACATTGCTCAAGGGAGACCTCTTTTTTTGATAATAATACTGGATCCCAAAGAAATGAACATTATTATCCAGGTCATTGAGTTTAAAGGGAATCATTACAAAATAAGAAAAATTTTCCTTCTCTGCAATGACTGTGGTTGTGGTGGCAGTGGTTTGGGACTGCACCCGGGTGGGTGTATCTACTTCAGTGACCGGGGATAAATCTTCCATTTTAAGTTTGCGCAGCAGTGTGGATTTTTTCCTGAATTTCCCCCCCAGGATTTCTCTTTGGGAATAATAAATATAAATTTTGTCAATCTTATCCACTTCCATTTCTGTCTGTCTTTTATCCGCCAGGGTTTGCGGGAAATCCCATTGGAGTTTTATATGTTTCCCCACCTGGGAGATTTGAAAGTTTTCAATCCCTTTGGGAACTAATCCGGGCTCCAATCGCAAAGGGCCTTTTTTCCCACAGTTGATAGAAACCATCAACATCAAAAGCAGTAATCCGATTTTTTTAACCATTATTAAACTCCTCCTTCATCTATCTATATAAATCAGGTTAAGGTTTAGGTTAAGGTTAAGGAAGAAAAACTCTTCCTCAACCTTAACCTTAACCTCAACCTACAAAATATACTTGCTCAGGTCTGTATCCTGGACAATATCCTCAACTTTATCCAGCACATAGGCTTTATCAATTTTCACTTTTCCTTTGCCAATATCCGAGGCATCGAAAGAGATTTCTTCAATCACTTTTTCCATGAGGGTATACAGTCTTCGGGCCCCGATATTTTCAGAGGTCGCGTTTATATGTTCGGAGAGACGAGCCACTTCTTCAATGGCATCCTGGGTATAAACCACTTCAAGTCCTTCGGTGCTCAGCAGCGCTTGCGTTTGTTTGACCAATGCGTTTTTAGGTTCTGTGAGGATACGGATGAAATCTGATTTACTTAAGGAATCCAGTTCCACCCGGATGGGAAAGCGGCCTTGCAATTCAGGTATCAAATCCGAGGGTTTGGACACATGAAAGGCACCGGCACCGATAAACAAAATATGGTCTGTTTTTACCATGCCATACCTGGTATTAACAGTGGTGCCTTCAATAATGGGGAGCAGGTCTCGCTGCACACCTTCCCTGGATACACTGGGGCCGTGGCCCCCCACTTCCCTTCCGGCAATTTTGTCAACTTCATCCAGGAAAATAATTCCCATCTGTTCCACCCGCTCAATGGCAATCGAAGCGATCTGGTCCATATCCAGCAGCCGGTTTTGCTCTTCTTTAATGATATATTCCACTGCCTCTTCCACATGCATTTTTCGTTTCTTGGGTTTGCCACCCCCCAACATATTGGGTACCATTTCACTGATACTGATGCCGATTTCTTCCACACCAGAAGAGGAAAAAATTTCAAAGGGTGCCATTTGAGAGGATTTCACCTCTATCTCAACGATATTGTCGTTTAATTTACCTTCTCTTAGTTTTTTCCTGAGTTTTTCTTTTGTTTCGGCAAATTTTTCTTTTCCCGGTTCTTCAATATCCAATTCAGCGGCCGGGCCTCTTGGTTTTTTAGGTGTAGGCAGCAGGATATCCAGTATCCGGTCTTCTGCCAGTCGTTTGGCTTTTTCTTTATTGGCCTCCATTTTCTCTTCTTTCACCATATCAATGGCAATTCGTACCAGGTCCCGGACCATGGACTCCACATCCCGGCCCACATATCCCACTTCGGTAAATTTTGAGGCTTCCACCTTGATAAAGGGAGAGCCTGCCAGTTTTGCCAATCGCCTGGCAATTTCGGTTTTACCAACACCGGTAGGTCCAATCATTAGAATATTTTTAGGAATAATATCATCCGCTATCTCTTTGGGCAGCTGCTGCCGCCGGTACCGGTTTCGCAGCGCAATTGCCACTGACCGTTTGGCTTTATGCTGGCCAATAATATAATAGTCTAGCTCTTTTACAATTTCTTTTGGGGTTAAATTCGTACTGTCCTTTTTGGTAGTGGTTTTTTCATTCATTATAGTACCTCGATGGTAATTTTTTTGTTGGTATAAATACATATATCAGCGGCAATGTCCATGGCTTTTTCAACAATGGCCCTGGCATCCAGGTTTGAATATCGTTTCAATGCTACCGCTGCAGCCATTGCATAAGCACCCCCTGAACCGATAGCCAGGACTTCCTCATCCGGCTCAATCACATCGCCGGAACCGGAAAGAATGAAAAGCTTTTCGTTGTTAGCCACAATCAACATGGCTTCCAAACGCCTTAACACTTTATCGGTTCGCCACTCTTTGGAAAGTTCAATAGCAGCCCGGGAAATATTGCCATTGTATTCTTCCAGCTTCCCCTCGAATCTCTGGAACAGTGAAAAAGCATCGGATGTAGCACCGGCAAATCCTGCCAATACCTTTTCGTTATACAATCGTCTTATTTTTTTGGCTCCGTGCTTTAACGTGGTTTCACCCACGGAAACTTGACCGTCTGCCCCCATCACGACAGAGTCGTTATGTTTTACACATAAAACGGTTGTACTTAAAATTTTATTTTGTCTTCTTTTTGTTTTCATGTACTCATTTTATATTTTTTTACCCAAATAGTCAATTGAGCCTCTTGCAAAAATAACAAAAAAGACTCTAAACAAAAGTTTTGTGGGGTCCAGGGGCGGTTTTTCAAAAGAGCCCATGGCCGCCGGAGGCATTTTTGCAATTACCTCAATTGTTAGAAATATCCCGGATTCCTTTGAGGAGGATTTTGCTTGACTTTTTTGTGTGGTTGAGCTATGGGAGTGAAAGAGTGGATATACCAGTTTAGAGTTTCTTCCGGGATGTTCAGAACATTGATTCATATTAGCGAGTTGTACCTGGCTTCAGAGGGAACAGTAGTTTTGATCGATGAGTTTGAGAACAGCCTGGGAATAAATTGTATCGATCAGTTAACCGATGAGTTATTATCTGCCGGGAGAAAGCTTCAATTTATCATTACCAGCCACCATCCTTATATCATCAACAGTATCGGTTTTAAACACTGGAAACTGGTCACACGGAAGGCCGGAGTGGTGAAAACACTGGAGCCGGAGTCGTTGAACCTGGGTAAATCCAAACATGACGCATTTATCCAGTTAATCAATCTTGAGCAGTATAAAAATGGTATAGGATTGGAAGTAGCGTGAATCCGTACGTTGAACAGCTAATCGCAAGAGTGGAAGATACCAATCATCTAAGAATCTTAAAAGATTTTTTTGATTTTTGTCATTCGATTGGCGAAAAGATTGTTAAACGTAAAATGTGAGGGGCTATCCGTTCTATCTGAATTTTTAAGGGAAAAGTCAAACCCGTTAGGAGGTATCATGGCGTTGAAAAAAAATCCCGGACGTATTTTAGGCTGATAGGTAGTGATGATTGGCACTATCCCCATAATACGCTTGATAAGATTCAATTATCCGTTATCTCCAGGAAATGCAAATGGTGGATAACCGTTGATTATCCTTTTACAATGTTTCCATTTTAACTCCTCCGGGCCAGTTTGTTGGCAAGTATGCTAATCAGGCCGCCTAGCATTATGTAACCCAGGATGACTTCCAGCATAACCCACATTTGGAGCCAACCACATTTTGGAACAATATCACCGAAACCAAGAGTTGTGAAAGTAACAACACTGTAATAGAAAAAGGAAAAAAATGGGCATCCCTCACTTATGTATACGGTTTGAAAGCTTGAGGGCGATTCCAGAAAATACAAATAGAAGACAACAGCAAAAGTCAGCGCAAGCCCTAAAGACCACAGTGCCCACCGTTTAAAGCTCCTGCCGTAATCTGCAAAAAGCCACCATAAGAAATAGAGTGTTCCATCTCTAAATTTTCTTATCCCTTTCATTTTAGAAATTCTTTCTTTTTTATCCAAAAGATACATATCATCTTGTGTCTGCCTGCTTTGTACCGGGTATCTTGCTGTTACCCTATCACCCAGGATTAGTTTGAAATTTTTTGGTAAAAATTCCGTTTTGAGGGGCCAGCTTCTATTTCTGAGTTTTTTTCTGAGTTTTTTAAAGACCTTGTCATTCGCTGTTCCCAGGAGGATTAGTTTGAGATTTTTTGGTAAAAATTCTGTTTTAAGGGTCCAGCTTCTGTTTCTGAGTTTTTTAAAAACCTTGTCATTCCTCTCGATAAATTCAAATAAACCGGATACGTTGTAGAAGTATGTATCTATCATTTCGAAACTGCTGAATTTTTCAATCGTAATTCTTTCAAAATTTGCATTTTTTGAGAATTCTGCTCTGTTAAAGTCAGCCTCCCCTAAGAATTTGACACCCCAAAAGGAAACCTCCCCTGAGAATTTGGCCTCCGTAAAGAAAGCCCTCCCGGAGAATTGGGCTTCATAAAACTTAGCACCTTTTTCAAATTCTTTCACTATAAATGAAATATCTGGAAAAATAAATCCATTAAAATCAAAGATTTCTTCATACTCCTTCTGCCTTTCAAACTCTTTCCAGAAAGCATCATTAAATTTTTCCTTCTTTCCTTCGATATCTTTTGAATGGAAGACACAATGCTCATCACCCGGTAGAGCCACCCTACTGCATTTGTAGAATTTCGTTTCATACTTGCATTTCTCTTTCTCTTTTTTCTTTTTGTACGGCATCATTCACCTCCCTAAAGGAAAGTTAATACCATTTTTAGGAGAAAAAATCAAGCAGGGAAAACTGGACAATTAAGTACCTAACCTCGCGGGTGTGGGGCAGCATATTGTTAAAATATCACGATAGGCATGTTTTAGTAACGTTCGGGAGATTTTTGCTAATTTTGAACCGCGTAAATCGCTAGAAACGCTTATTATAATGGCCTTTTTATTTTGATGTGTTTTCGAGCAATTTGTTCTCATCAAACAATGGACCGGATTCACTTCCCGGTTTCCAGCCACCTCTCATCTTCACTGCAAGCAATTCCTTTCTCCCGGCAGTAATCTTCCGACTCCTTTGTAAAACCGCTTAGGGAAAAAATAAAACCCACCGCCCGCTCTATTTTTTCCGCCTTTTTCACCTCTGCAAATTTTTTCTCAAATTCCAGCACCTCTTTCATGGAAAATTTTTTGACATCACGGCTTTTCACTTCCCCGATAATGGAATAATCATCCCCATTGGCCGCACGGGCAAAAATGTCCACGCTGATTTTACGGGCATACTCTGGCGAACTGTCGTAGCTCCATACCCGCGAATAATCACAAAAATCGAAATCATCCGGCAAATAACGGGTCATCGACTTGAACCATTCATTGTTCCCCCGGGCATGCAGCTTTAATTGGTCAATAAGTAAATATTCCGCAAAATAGCCCTTCTGGCAATTGTACTTACCTTGTAAACGATTATACTGCTTTTTCAGTTTTTCAAACGCTTCCCTGTACTCTTTCCCGATTATTCTCACATCGAATTCATGAATTTCTTTTTCATATACGCCGCGAAATACTTTGTCGAAAATATTATCCCCCACTCCCCGGTAGTCGTAATTGGTTTGACCCTGGCTGATAATATC
>WVZO01000761.1 GCA_011772425.1 Candidatus Aminicenantota bacterium | reverse complement strand
TATACCTGGGGGATTACATTCCCCTGGGAGCAAGCGTGTTCCACCTGTGCAGCTAACTTTTGCAGTATGCCCAGGTTGAGAAGAGGTTCGCCGCTGCCCATGTGCAAGGAAAACATGTTTTCTTTTGACGTGTCTTCCGTTCCTTCTTTTAATTCGCCAGGGAAAAGAAACGTCCACGCGGCATCAAAGGTGTCGGGGGACATGGGGCGGCGTTTGGGCATAGTGACGGTCTCAGCACAATAACGGCATGCCATGTTGCAGCGCCCGGCCACGTCCATCGCCAATGAGCGAATTCTTCTCGGCCTATCCTTTAACGGCGGGGGCGTAATGAACTGGGGCTCAAATCCCGGGGGAGGGGTTTTTCTCTCGATATCTACATTCACTGAACTCACCCTACCCCTGTACCGCCTGCTGCTTGCTGCTCTGCCCTTACCCATTTGAGGGCGCCCAATGCCAATTGGCCCTGTATTCCACCTTTTTCTACCAGTCTCTCTAACCGAGCCGCGACAGTGGGATGCAAGGCATAGGCCCTGGAAAGTTTCACAGCTTCTTTGGCATCGTCTGGATGGGCGTCATAACCGGTGTGCCGCGGGTCTCTTGGGAGACCGGGGAGCGGCAGATAAGGGAGGAACTGGGCAAAGTCCGGGCCAGCTTCCACAAGACGTTCAAGAGCTTTTTCCCTGGCTTCCGGGCTCTCACCGGGCAGACCGACAATTAATGACCCAATGGCGAAAATACCCACTTCCCGCATGCGCTCAAATGCCTCATGGTAAACCTCCACGGGGATGGTTTTACTTACATTCTCGCCAACTTTAGGGTCCAGGGTATCAATTCCAACCGTGACCCGCAGCATCCGGGCCTCTGCCATCAACGGCAGCAGCTCAGGATCTTTAATAAGGTCATCTGCCCTGGCAAAATAAATAAAATAAGCGGGTACAGTGTCTTCTTCGATCAGTTGTTGACAAATCTGTTTTACCCGTTTGGTACTTGCGGTAAAATTATCGTCGGCAAAATGGATCAGATAGGCATCATAGTCGTCCATCAGGCGTTTGACTTCCTGCACTACCCGTTCGGGTGTGTGCGGCCTCCACCGGGTCCCATAGAACCGGGTGGTTTCACAGAACTCACAATTGTGCGGACAACCGCGGCTGGCTTCCATGAGATGGATACCGTCAGTAGGGGGAGACATTAAATCCCGGGCCGGTTCATTAAGCAATTCCAATGGAGATATAAGATCCCGGGGTACCCCCCGGACCACACGGTCATTGACCAGGACTGTTGTTCCCGGCATCCCCGGAGAAATACCCTTCTCAAGGATGTGCTGTAACGTGAGCTCGCCTTCCCCGAAGACAGCGCAATCGGCGCCAGCCTTGAGAAGCGGTTCAGGCAGCATGGATGCCCCATGCCCACCAACGATGATGGGGGAAGCGGAGGGTCTTTTCTCCTTCAATGCCTTGATAAAAGCGGTTCCATTGTTGACCGAAGGTACTCCCATCAGGGTGATGCCCACAATATCGGGTTCCTGCGACCATACCGCGTCCACTGCTTCTTCCATGTTCATATTCGTGGTATCCAGGATCGAGACGTCAGCCAGGTGGCGAACTCCCGCTGCCAGGACTCCCAGGCTGAACGCACCAAAGTTCCAATAGTAATGTTCGGGGGGTTTTACTAAAACCAGTCGTTTATGTTTGGATTCACTCATTGTTTATTTTTCATTCATGATGAAAATTCAAAATTCAGTCAAGATTAAGTAATTGCAGGCCCTGTTGGGGCATAAACATCAGCAGCCGTTCGGGGTTATTTTCCCTGAGTTGATTGATGAGAAATTGGGCTGCTTCGGCGGTTGCCAGCATATAAGCGCATTGATAGTCGATGGGTTCGCCGCCGCCTGGGCCAAACATCTCGGAACAGGCATAACAGGGACCGCAGCAAAGGGGAGCCGCCCAACAATAACTACAGGCTTCCCGGCGTTCATAGGTGCGGCCGGCTTCATTGCGAAATGCCGGGATTGCTTCCTCATCCAGACCCGTCTCAATGTGACCAAGCCTGTATTTTTCCACACCGATGAACCGTCCGCAGGGATAGATATCACCTTCCGGGCCCAGGGCATAGTACTGCCGCCCCGCACCGCAGATTGCTCGCCCCAATTTGTATCCCATTAACCGCATCATATACTGATTCAAGATGGTCAGCATGGGGGGAGGTTTTTTGTCGTTGATGTCGTCTTCCAGGAAGCGGGCCGCGTAATCCATGATAAATTTCCTGTACTTTTCGATATCCTCAGACCCGGGTATGATGGATTCATCCCTGTGAGCCACCGATGCCATATCCACGGTGCGGACGCCCAGGTTTTCAACAGCGTCAAAAACTTCGGCAGGATCGGCACCACGGCAGATTACCGCACAAGCGGTTACACGGTCCGGGATTCTTCCGGCCAGGTAGGCCAGTGCCTTTGCCGCTTGATCATAGGTACCCTCACCTCCGGGTAAAACCCGCCAAAGATCATGAATGGCTGCCGGTCCATCAAAACTGATTTTAATATTCCATTGGCTGGCAATCAGCCAATCCATGATTTCTTCATTCAACAGGTTGCCATTGGTGGTAAGAAATACACGAAGATTTTCAACTCCTTCTGACCGGGCTTGTTCTACCATTTTCCCTAATTTCTGCAGCAGGGGAAAATTGAGAAAGGGTTCACCGGTGCCGACGTGAAATGAGAACATTTGATTTTTTAAGGCTTCTTGTGAGATTGTTTTTACTCCATTAGGGAAAAGGAACTTCCATGCGGCATCGAGGGTTTCCGGCGACATGGGGCCGCGTTTGGGCATGGTTATTAACTCTGCACAGTAGCGGCAGGCCATGTTACAGGTGCCGGCCACATCAAGCACCAACGATTGAACCATCCAAGGTCTGTCTATTAACGGCGGCGCCGTTATATACTCCGGGTCAAACCCGGGGGGAGGAGTCCTCCTGGTTTTATCAACATCTACGGGATTCAACATTACTCCTTATTGTAACAGTTAAGCTCCAGCCGCAAGCCGCAAGCACCAGCCAAAGCTAAAAGCTGGAGCTTGAGGCTGGCGCTGGTGCTAACAANNCTAAACAATACCCACCAGCCCCAGCAAGTTTTCCTGCTTATCACTGAAATGTTCATATATCACGTTTGCCACGTCACATTCTTTATGAACAATCTTGCACTCCTCGTCGCCGCAGACAGGAACCACAGCCGGGCAGCCGCCGCCGCATAGTTGGAGATATGAACAGGATGTACACTTTTTGCGCAGCGGCCGTTCCTGCCATTTCAGACCGGCTTGCTTCCAGACTTCAACGTCATCGTTAACGTGTCCCAGCACTGCATCCTCTTCATCTACCAGGAGGCACGCCTTTACAACGCCGGAGGGAGTAATGCCCAGGTTGCTTTTACCGGCATCGCAGTACCGCATCAGCCCTTCCCCTTTGATAAGCAACTTCATGACTCGGCCGGCAAAACGCCTATCCATGGGCACTTTTTCTGCTTCCAGTTCCTTGATGACCTGGCGGCCAATGGCTTCCAAGTCTTGCTGATAGAGCTTCATATCCTCCTCGGTAAGTGCATAAGGAGTACCGGCAGCTAAACGCACCGCCTGGGCCTTAACGTTATCGATAGGCAGGGTGCGCAGGTATTCGCTGGCATAAAGCAGCCTCCACCCCGACCGAATCACCGCAGCCCCGGTGACGTAACAGGAGGTCCGTGAACGTACAGTTTCCAAAAAACGCATGACATCACGGTGGGTGGGCGAGCCATCCACCCTTTTGCGACACGCATCGTGGACCTCTGCCGGACCATCGATACTGAGAACAATATCAAATTTACCCGCTTCCAGCAAATCAATAACTGCGTCAGATAAAATTGTCCCGTTGGTAGTCACAACAAAACCGATACGGCCCGGTTTTTTATCACCGGCCCGCTTAACCATTGCCTCAATCGCAGGAAGGTTGATGAATGGCTCACCCCCGTAAAGATGAACACGAATCCTGTTGATCTCGCTGAGGCCCTCATCCAGTGCATCGATGACTCTCACGGCCGTCTCAGGGGACATGAATTCGTCCTCCTTCATCTTGTCGGTTTTTCGAACGAAACAGTACGAGCACCTGAGATTACACGTCCACGTATTCGCTGCAAGAACTTCACCGGTGAGGACCTTCATTTTGAGACCTCATCTCAGGCATAAATGGGACCGCCGCCAGGGGGTTCAATACAGAAAATCATGGGAGCAATGGTTTTAGAAATAATGTCGATCAGGTCTGCCTGCTCCATGATTCCATCGACACCGCCCTTGATTTCTTCCAGCTCTTCTTTAGTCAAAGCTGCTTCAGGATTCTCTTCCAGGAGTTTCCTGAATTTGGGGTCGGTTAACGCTCGAATGACCAACTTCTTTTTAAGTTTCATGATGGTTTCTCCTTTTTATTTGATTTTTTTTGTTTGTATACCTGGGGTGAAAATAGGTTGCAGGTGACAGGTAGTGGTTTCATCTCATGTATCTCCGGGCGAGAACTCGTTATCATGGTAAATTGCTGTAATTTTAGCATGCCGCGCTGAGGTAATTTGGCGTTAACGTGTTGAGCATTATGCTCACTTCAATTGTAGAACAATTCCTGGAGAAAGTCAACAAAAAAAGTGACACGAAATCATTTTTTCATACGAAACGTTTTTGGGAGTCCGGAACCGTCACACAGGTCCATGTATAGGCAAAATACCCTGTTTAACGGTTACCTTTTTCTAAAACATGTTCAATTATTTTGGCATCGATCCAGTAAATATCATTTACACCACTTCTGCCACTGGTAAAGAATAGATACTTCCCGTCCGGTGACAGCATGGGCGTATAATCTGATGAAGAAGAATTAATTTTCTCTCCCATATTCTTTGCCTTTGTCCAGGTCCCGTCTTTTTTATGGAAACTGATATAGAGATCGGAGGCACCGAAGCCCCCTGGCCGCTCTGATGCGAATATAATAAAACGTTCATCCGGTGCGATAAAGGGATCAAAGTCCCTGAAGCGGCTGTTTACCGTATCCCCCAGTTTTTCCCCTTTGCTGTATTTGCCGTTCTTCAATTGTGACCGGTAAATATTATTGGTTCCTTCCCCTTCCCGCTGTGATGAAAAATATAACGTACCTTTTTTGGTAACCACCGGATAAAAATCCTCTCTATCCGAGTTAATCTCCGGTCCCAGGTGCTGGGGTTCAGTCCATTCGCCCGCGGTTCTTTTTGTCATCCAAAAATCATGATCCTGTTTGGGTTTTTCCCCTTTTTTCAGCGGTCTCCTGGAACAGAAAAAAAGCGTCTTGCCATCCGGGGAAATGGAAAGATCCACATCGCTGTATTTACCGCAAAAGGAAGCGACAGCGGGTTTTGTCCATTGGTTGTTCACCTGTTTGGTAACCATTATGGAAAAGGGAGCATTGGGTTTTTGTATGGCAAAGTAAAATTCTTTCATGTCCGGTGTAAAAACAGCATTCAACTGCCGGTATTCGGTGGAAACAAATCCTTGTGCGAAAATGAGAGGGGTTAAACCCGGTTTGATTTGTCCCAGGTATTCGCCGTTGAGGGCAGGGATTTTTTTTAGGGTATTGGCTGCCCCTTTTGCCAGCAGGAGGTCGACGATATCCTGGCGGCCTTCTCTTGCAGCCACAACCAGGGGCGTACTGCCCCGCGAGTTAGCCGCATCCAGGTCTATGCCCCCGGCAATCAGCGTTTCGACAACGGCTTTATTGCCGCCCAAAACTGCCAGGAGCAGTGCATTGCTGCCTATCTTGTCTGTAACTTTTAGTGAAGCGCCTTTAGCAATCAACAATTCAACGATTTCCTTGTGGCCGCGGGAAACGGCAAATAACAAGGGAGTCATGTGGTTGATGCCGATTTTGTCCACCTGGGCACCCTTTGAAATCAATAATTTTACGGCGTGTGTGCGGCCGAAATAGGCGGCAATCAGCAGCGGTGTTACTTCCCGTTTACTTGTGGCATTCACATCTGCTCCACGGGCAACCAAAAGTTCGATTATTTCCTTGTTTCCGGTATATAGTGCATGGTGCAGCGGGGTCCTGCCGTCAGCATCTTTGTTTTTCACCAACCCGGGATTTTTGTCCAACAGTGTCTTTACTTTTGCTGCATCGCCGCTGCGAATGGCCTGCTCCAGGTCTTGGGCGATACAAGGCATCACAAATACAACAGAAACCACTAAAAAAACAATGACTTGTTTAAATATTCTCATCGAAGCCTCCTATTAAAAATCGATTTTAATACTTCTCCCTGTTAAAATCAAGAATATAATTAACCTGGCACCTAAAAAAATAAGCAGAAATGGTAGCCGACCATGCAGAAATGATAGCCGACCACACAGAAATGATAGTCGACCGTGCAGAAATGGTAGTCGACCATATAGAAATGGTAATCGACCACGCAGAAATGATAGTCGACCACGCAGAAATGGAGATCGACCATGTAGAAATGATAGTCGACGATGCAGAAATGATGGTCGACCGTCTAGAAATGATTGGGGAGCGGTTACCTTTCATTTCTAGATGGTCCCGAATGATTTCTAGGTGGTCCTGGGCCATTTCTAGGTGGTCCCAGATGATTTCTAGGTGGTCCCGAGTCATTTCTAGATGGTCCTGGATGATTTCTAGACGGTCCTGGGTCATTTCTAGATGGTCCTGGATGATTTCCAGGCGGTCCTGGACCAGTTCTTTTTTTCTTTCCGCCGAAGGCGTTAAAAAACATGTCCGAAGGACACAAATTTGCTTCCGGATCGTCCGGGTTGTGAATATAATTTACCTGGCACCTTAATATCATAAACCTTTTTACTAATACCCTGGAAAAGCTTGCAAAAAAAACAAAGATTTGAGAATATGTCTTTAACGTGGGAAAATGGCCATGCCGTGCAAGCGGCTGGGGTCGCCGACCCCTTTTGGGTAAACGCTGCCGTGAAATAAAAATGTTCAAAATCTCTTAGGCCATTTCCTGGCACCATGAAGAACTCTAAGAATTTCCACCACGTCATCTTTTATCCGATATGCTGCTATGAAAGGAGTTTTTGGGATAACAAGTTCACGCGTTCCTTTTACTCTGCCATCTCTTCCGATGTAAGGATTTTCCTCCAATCGTGCAGCAGCCTCTAATATTATTTCAACTTGCCTGGATGCCGCATAGGGATTGTCGAAGGCTATGTATTCTTGAAGGTCTTCTAAATCATTTACCGCCTTAAGCAGCCAACGTACTCTCATCCCTGCCCCAACTTCTTCATGCGCTCAACCACCTCATCATGATCCAAAAATTCAGCATTTGGTGAATCTGCTTCTTCAACGGCTTCTTGTATGGCTTTGATCTGATATTCCTGCAAATCCAGGTATTCTTCGATGGCCCGGACTGCAAGATCGTCCCGTGAAGTGTGGATCGATTTTGCCAGGGCTTCCAATCGATTATTGGCCTCCACAGGCAATTGAATGGTCATGGTTGTTGTTTGTGTTTGCGGCATACTTAACCTCCTTTTTCACTATTATAACAACTGACAGCAGGTATTTGATAACCTCCACACTTTATAATGCCATAATATGCCAAAATATTCAACCCCTACCTTAATTTTTACATGAAAATAGGTGAGTAAGGGGAGTGAGGTGAGTAAGGGAAGTAGGATAATTTATCTGGCACCTTAATCTGCCTTAATCTACCAACTGCCTACTGCGCCCTCCATACTGCTCCCGGGCATTGTTTGTAATTTGGAATTTGTAATTTAGAATTTGTTTGTAATTTGTGATTTGTAATTTGTAATTTTCCTCATTTACAATCTTCCAGCCATTTGGCGGTTGTCTTTGAACTGGGATGATCGGGACCATAAAATTTTAATTTGATCTTATACGCCTGTTCAAGATACGCTTTTGCCTTTTCCTTTTGACCCTGTTGGAGATAAATAACCCCCAGGTTATTCAATGCAGATGCAACATTCGGATGATTCTCTCCATACACTTTTTTAAATATGGTCAGCGCCTGTTCATAATACTCGATGGCCTTTTTCGGCTCACCTAACACTCTCCAGGCTTCTCCCAGGTTATTCAAGCGAATGGCCACAGCAGGATGCTCCTGGCCATACACGTTGCGATCAATCTTTAGCGCCTGCTCATAATAATCGATGGCTTTGCGGGGTTCGCCCAATGTTTTTATAGTTAATGCAGTCTCATTCAATAAAAAAGCATCATTGGCCGTGGACAATTCCTTGTTCTTCTCTTTCAGGACCCACAGCCCCACCCGCCGCGATTCCCGGAAAGCCAGACGATCAAGTAAATGACCAACCAACCTGCCTCCCTGCTCAGACGCCACCTCTTCTTCCCCACAGCCCAATGCATGATATATCCACTCTTCCACCAGCACAGGCTCGATAGTCTCCATGTCTTTGCATATTTTTTCATAATAGGCAAAGGCTGCCCGGTGGCAGGCCTGTGGGTCTTTAAGCCCGGCGGATAACTCCTCCCGCAGCAGCGGCGTCACCCGGTAGTTCTGCCGGGCCTGGTCATACTCCACCAGGCTTAAACCAGTCCCTTCCTGTAATAACTCCTCCCAGGTTTCCAGCCCGGCATTCTCCCCCACCTGCCGCACGCCTTCTTTTAATACGGGCCGGCGATAAATACTGAACCAGCGCAGAAAAAGTGCCAATTCATCCCCGCCGCGCCGCAGCAGCTCCCGGATCACATGTTCGCGGATAAACTCTTCCTGCTTCCCGCTTATGGCTTCCAGCAATTGCGGCACCTCCGCGGCTTCCATCTCACCTACCAATACGTCCAGCCACTCCATTAACCGGGGATTGCCGTGTCCGGCTGCCACCAATTGCGGCACCAGCGATTGGTCCGCATAATAAAAAATATTTTCCAACTCCCTTGCTTTTTTCTTCTGCTCCGATTCCGGGAAACCGGTGAGCGTAATCCATTCCAGCCGCTCCTTTACCAGGTCACGGTCCTGGTCTGTCAACGAAAACGAGTAACGGCTGGTTATCATGATTTGCGTCATTTTACCACTGAAATGAAGGTACTGGAGCAGGACGTTCAACAACTCCGCAGCTTCAGGCAATAAATAGCCGGGTTGGCCTTTTTCCGCCCCCTCGATGTTCTGCTCGAAATCATCCAGGAGAATCAAATAGTTTTTCTCTTTAAAACTGGCGGCGCAGAGTTCGGCTAATTTTTCGGACATTTCTTTTTCCGCGGCCAGGATTTGCTTGCCTTTTTCATCTTCAGCCTGGATAAAAGCCGCTTTTAATGCCGGTTCCAGAGTGTAGGCATTGAATTTGCCGTGCACCACGATCAAGGTGTGCGATCTGAACCGTTCGCTGATTTTACCGGCCAGGCAGCTTTTTCCCAGCCCGCCAGTGCCCAGGAGCAGCAGACCCACTTTGTGGACATCCTGTTTCAATGCCCCTATGCTGCGCTGCAACTGGCGCCGCCGGCCCACAAACCCTTCTGCCAATACCTGCACCTGGCTGTCCTTTAAAAACGTATGAACCATTTGCCTGGGTGTCAGCCGCGGCTGCCGGCCTTTTTTCGGCGCTTTTACAATGGCGGCCAATGTCATACCGCTGCTGAACAACCGCAGCAGCGGCCAGGCCGGGTCAGTGGTCAGGGGAAATTCTTTGATCAATTCATGCCGGGCGCGCTGCACCGCTTCCAAAATGGTCCTGCCCCGGCTCAATTCACGATAAATCATTTTCTCCGCATGCGCGGCCTGTTGATCGCTCACCGAACGCCCCCACCCCAGGACCGCGGGCACATTATATTTTTCTACCAACCTGCGGGCAAAAGAAACCGAAGCAAACTCCTCGGCCGGTTCACCGGTGCGGCAGCCGGATAAAAACAATAACCGCGGCGGATTATCTATAAGCGCATCTTCCCACAGTTCATAAGGAGAAACATCCCGGCGGAAACCGGTTTCATTTTCCATGATAAAATACGGCACCCCCTGTTTATCGATATCAGCATGACCGGAGAGGTGTACCACGTCGTAGGGCTGCTGCTCCAATTGTTGCCGCAGTCCTTCGAGGGAACCAGAATCCTCTACCTCCATGTCCACGGCCAGTTTTTCCGTGACCTGGAATATGGCTTCTTCTTCTTTTTCAAAATCCAGTTCCGGCTCCACGTCCAGGGCGGAACAGGCCATGAACAGAAGTGTTAAGGGTCGATCCTGGGGAGTCGTTTCCTTTTCCGCGGCATACTCTGAAACGCAGCGGACCAGGTGCATTCGCTCCGAAAGCAAAAAACCCCCGTCCCCCACCAGCAGCTCAAAAGGCCAATCCGCTGTCCGGTCACAGGTACACAAATCCAGTTGCAAAGGTTCGCCTTTGCTGTTAGCCTGGTCCAGTGCCTGCTGCAGATAGCGTTTATCTCCGTCCAGGAAATTGAAAAGTTTCTTGCCTACAACCGTCTGATACTTTGGCTGCTGCCACAACCGTTCAACTTCTTCTTGTGTAATGTCCCCGGTTTTTTGCTTAAAACCATTTTTTTGGTTTGTGCCTTTTTTTTGCCAGGTGATGTGGAATAGGTTTTCTCTTTCCTTCCCCGCCGGTTCAATGGTTACATTATAAATAAGTGCCATTCTTTCCTTCCCATAGTATAATAGACTTTTATACCATTAAGTAAACAGATTGTCAACCCCACTGTTGGGGAGCCACAGGACTACGTCATTTTCATTAAAGCACGAAATCGCGCAGAGTCCAATTTCGAAATCCGAAACAAATCCAAAATTCAAATGTTCAAAATCCAAAACAAAAGCAGCTTGGTACGATACTTTCGGGTTCCTTTCGTTTTGGTCATTTGAATTTCGGTCATTCGGATTTGTTTCGAATTTCGATATTCTCGGTTTTTTATTCGAATTTTAAATGGTTGATTCATTCTCCTTAGATGGATCATGTTAAATTGCCGAAATAGGACACAAAACTTTCGAAACAACGTACTAGTAAGGCTCACTGGAAGTGCGACATATGAAACTCCCATACCAATTTGTTTTCATCTTCTACCAGTTGATAAAGTTTCCCTTTATGTACCAACGTGGGATAAGGTCTTAGTTCGCTTTCGTAGCGAATGGGAATGTTCACTCGCTTTTTGAATTTGCCCGTCATGTCATAAGTAAAAAACTCATTTCCTCCTGTGCCTTCTTTCCCTTCTTTCCATAACAGCACATAAATCGTAGCCTCATCCACGAAAAAGTCAGCAATAACAGGAAAGTAATCCGGCCAAATAAGGGGTCTTAACATACTCTCATATTTTTTTTTAGACTCGGGACTGGTTTTATAATAATGGGTTAACTGGTCCTTAAACTTTTGGTCTACCTTTCTTCTTTCCTGGTCTATGCGTATTGAAAACAGTTTCTTCAGGTTACTGTCAAATATATCAATGGTGTTATCATCTTTTCCTGGCACAATGATTTTATTGTCATAGGAATGGTAGGTAAAAACTTTGGGCAGGACCCTGTATCCCCTTCCCGGCCCCTGGTAACTATCCTTTACCCGGTATACCTCCTTTAGCTTGTTCAGTTTCGAGTCGAAAATACAGACTGTGCTGTGGGAAATCCCTTTATCCCGGGCAAATGACCATCCCAAAAATTTATCACCAAAACGTCGAAGCCTATAAGCCTGACCTAAGGCTTTTTCTTCTTTTATAAATTCCCCTTGCTTGGTAAAATAAGAAATCTTCCTGATACTGGTGACAATAAGCTTGTCCGTACTTGCATCGACTCCTATGGGCACGTGGGGAAGGACCTGGAATTCCTGGGGACCCTGCCCCTGGCTGCCGAATTTCTTAATGAATTTGAAATCCTTTAATGAATAGATAAACACAGTTGCGATTTCGGTGACGTACAGTTGGGTGTCATCCACTGCCATTCCCACAGGTTTCTTAATTTCCGGGAGCTCTGCTCTCTTCTTACCATAGGTGAAAAACCAAAACATCAATAAAACTAAAAAAAACGTAAAAATGCGTCTTGTCATCATTTTATCTCCTTCTTGTTTTTTATTAAACTTCAGCCGGTTTTCAACAGCGAGTTATCATACTCTTCTATCGAGGTAAATGTTATTAACCGGTTTAACTGAACAGATTCCAAATCAGGGTAAGGCTGCGCTCCGCTTAATTCCAGCAGTGCGGAAACAAAGGTTTTAAAGGCTTCCATCGGGCCTGATGCATTGGGAGCAAATTTTTGCGGGTTAAACTGTGAACTGAAAAAGCGTACGAGACGTATGTCCGCTGCCTGGAGGTTGGGATTAGAGAGGAAAAAGTCCAATAATAAAAACGGACGCCCGGAGGGAGGTGCTATCTTGACCACGGAAATAAACTGAACGCGTTCCAATGAAACCGCTCTTTGCCCAACATTTTCTGCGTTAAGAACGATTTTTGTTCCCTTTACACACACAGGAACTGCTTTGGTAATATTCAATTTTCTTTCCGGGACATAAAAATCCTGGGGGGAAAGGATTTCGTAAGCTTCCGGAGGAGGCGGCGGCGGTTGTATAGTTGCGTTTGCCTTAGAAGCCATACCTGAACTCACCGGGGGCTGGGGCTGAAACGCAGACACAGTGGCAGCAGCGGCACCTGCAGCAGCAGCCGCACCACCTTCTCCCAGGTAACCGTTGATTTTAATGGGTTCATCTCCCCTGGGTCTTGGCTTTGGCGGTGCATACAACCTGGTTTTTAACTCATCTTTCTTATCTTCCGGGATATCAGGATGCTGGAGTGCCAGTTCCACCACACGTCCTGCCACAGACTGGTCAAACCTCTGATCGAACTTTAAGGCTACACTGGAAAACTCCAGGAGTATCCCGGGGGGCACATTCAAATTGATTTCCGGGGCAAGCTCGTCGTACATTTGTTTTGCATCTTTGAATTCCCACACGTCGATAACGGCGTTTAAAAGCTTTATCTTTGCATGCTTATTGATGGCGGCATCCGGGAATCTCGTTTTCAACTGGCTGTAATGGAGCAGTGCCAATTGCATCTCGTTGTCCCGCACATCTTTTTCGATTAACCTTACCAGGTACGGGGCTGCTTCATGTTCTTTGTAAAGGTCTATGCTGGTATTCCATAATGTCTCAACGATGTCCTGGTCAGAAGGAGTTTGACCTGCGGCCTCCTTAAGCTTGATGAATGCGTTTTCTTTATCTCCGCTGACGAGAAGCTGCTGGGCTTCTTCAAAAATAGTATATCCTTTATTAACGTACGTGGTTTGCTTTTCTATTTTTGATTTGACATACTTTTCTTCTAATTTGAAGTGTTTAATGAGGTAGGCAATCCCTGCACCGAAAGCAAATCCCCAGACGTGTGCCCAATGGGCGACTCCACCGCCGCCATGTTCTTTAATTACGACATCCATTAACGATCCGGCAAAAATTTCTCGCAGCAACCACAGTGGCAGCATCAGCCAAGCTGGGGCCGAAAAGGTCCCGGGACGAATAAATATAAAGAAAAAGTAGAAAAATTTGATATTGGTTTTAAAGTGCCGGACTAAGAACGCTCCCATGACTCCGGCAATGGCACCGGAAGCTCCCACTAACGGTACTGTAGAACCGGGATAATGGAGTGAGTACATCAATGTTGCCACAATACCGGACAACAAGTAAAAGGGTACAAAGGTGAGCCTCCCCCAAACGTCCTCAAGCAGAGGGCCGCACACAAATAATAGGAGTAAATTAAAGAACAAATGCCAAAATCCGGCATGCACAAACATAGAAGAAAAAAGCCCGCCAAAATTCTTTTTGGCGGGTATAAATCCCCACTTCTTAAACGGAAGTGTTTTGCTCAGATCCAGTAGTTCCCTGACATATTCATCAAATTTCTCCTGCTCTTCTTCTACAACATAATCATCCGGCCTCTCTTTATACCTACCGAAGCCTTTAAGAAGGTTCTCTGCTACTTCGGCGTCCTCTTCGGACATGAATTGCTTTTTAAATTCAGGGCTTATCTCCAGGTAAGGATGAGCCATATAATATGAAATAAACTTAGTAAAGGCCTTTTGATATCTTACTTCCCATCTTTTGTAAGCAAGGGAGGTGAAATAATATACCACTATACAGATTACGATAATGGCAATCGTCACCACCGGAATTCTACGCAGCTTACTGTCTTCAATCCCGTAAGGAATGATCATCTCGCTCTCCTGGCAAACGGCAAATCAAAAAAAATAGCCCTATTTCAAATCTAATTTATACCATATTCGTTTGTAATTTTCAAGCAAATATTTCATTAAACAAACATTTAATTTTAACCCTGGAGTAATGGAGTTATAGGGAAACCTCAAGGGACGTGACCAGGATAAAATCATTCCTTTTTATACCTTCTCTTAAAGGGCGATTGGTATATTTGTCGGTCATTTCGATTCTCAACGCCAGGATTTTGCTCATGGATACAGATAAGGAGGCACGAATCTCCACCCGGTAATCATGGAAAAAATCCTTCACATTAGAGGTTAATACCGTATCAATGGTATATTTTGCAGTTGAGGTAATTTCCTGTTCCAGGGAAAAATCGATATTTGAGCGAAGGGATTCTATATTATCCATAATGTCAAAGGCATTGGTAAATTCACCGTTAATGGTTGATGCCACTTTGACAGTGATTTTAGGGGTATTTTTGATTATATACTGGATGCCTAAACCCGTATTGACTCGCAGCCCTATATCCGAAAATTCATCATATTCCAGCGACGCTTTCCCGTACAGGTTAAACCGCTTTCTGATTTTCATGGTCAACGTATTTAACCACTCTCCTTTATTGACCGTTTGTACGCTCTTACTAACTCCATAAAACGAATCAAAATTAGTGAGGTATTGGAAAAGCTTTGATTTCAGGTGAAATTTCAAACCTCCGTTGATCAACAAACTCTCGGTGTTGCCGGCATTAAGGGTAATGCCTCCCTTTAACCAAAGGGACCAGTCCTTACCGGCTTTTGTTTTCGGGTCTTTGGGGGCTTCTTTTTTTTCAATTTCAGCCGCAGCTGTGGAATAGGGGATAGGAAAAATAAGGAAGATCGCGATTGCATATATTATAATTAGACGTTTCAGTTTGATTTGGCCTCCCAGGTTGTTTTTAATACTTCTACCTGTTAATTTTCTAGAAAGAGATCTTGATTTCCACCGGGAGCCACACTTTAACTTTAACACCGTCTTTTTTAGCCGGTGAGTATTTCCATCTTTTGAATGTCCTGGTAATGACTGATTTTAAATCGTCCGAGGTTTTCTCTAACATTCTTACATTGGTTACCACACCGTTTTCGTCGATTAAAATAATGGTGCGCAGATTCATTTTGGTGCCTCTGTATTTCTTTCTCAGGAGTGGGGAGAAAACCGGATTTTTTCCTTTTACTTTTTTGGGTCTTTCAGTGATCTCAAGCAAGGAGACAAGCTGGCCTTCCATTACTTTCTGCTCTTCTACTAATTCCTTTCGCTGCTCTTCCTGTTTTTTCTTTATTTCTTGTTCCAGCCGTTTCTGTTCTTCCATCTTCTTTTGTTTTTCCAGTTCTGCTTCTTTCCTCTTTCGTTCTTCTTCCGCCTCTTTCAATTTTTTCAATCGTTCCTCTTCCATTCTTTGTTTTTCCAGGGCTTTACGTGTTTCTTCCTTCTGCCATTCTCTTAATTTCTTGATTTCATCTTCCTGGGATTTTTTTTCATCTTCGGTGGTGGCGGCTTTTTCCTCGATGGTTTTTAATCGCCGCTGGTACTCGGCTTCCAGGTCTTGCTTGAACTTTTCCATACTGCGTCTCATGTCCTGGGCTGTTTTTATCTGCTGCTCTTCCTGCTTTTTCACCTGTTTCTGCTGGGTAATAATGATATAGCCACTGACTGCCAAAACAACAACCAGGAGTATGACCAAGGGGATATAAAATTTTGCCCTGGATTTTTTTTGCTCGTCCAGGCCGGTTAATATCTCCTCCACCAGGTGATCATCTGTTTTCGGGGCTTCTTCCCCTTCTTTCTTCTTTTTCTCTTCCGGGAGTGTATAAGCCAATTCTTGCGCCAACTCTTCGTTTTCTTCTTCCAGGGATTCCAGGTATAGGGAATTCATGAAATACGCCAGGTTAAAGGTAACGGATGATAACTCCTCAATGCTGAATTTATTGGAGATAAAATCTTTAAATTCCTTGATATTGGCGAATCTCTGGGAAGGAACCGGATTAAGACTCTTTTTGAAAAAGGTGAGGATATTTGTTAAATACTCTTTGTCCGATGAGGGAATATGTTGAGTGAAACTGATGTTGGCAAATTTGGAATCAAAGTCTTCGCCAGGTGTGAAGGAGAAATATTTCCCGGTCAATATGCGATAAGTAATATAACCCAGGTGATAAATATCGGTTTGAGATACCAGTTTTTCTCTTCTTAAGAATTCCGGTGCGATCCAGGCACCGTACTTTTTTTCCATTTCCGTAACCACCTCTTCTTCCCGACTCAGGTAGGGGAATATCCCATAATTCTTCAATAACACTTTGCCATCGTAATCAATGATAATGTTATCCGGGGTTAAGAATCCATGAAAGGATTTTTCCCCGCTAACCACTATAGATGAGCCGATGTCGATTAAATCCGCTACGGCAAAGGCAATTGAAAAGGCCAGGTCAAAATTAATGGGAATATCCTTCTTGATTGAATCTTCAAGCACTTGCTCAAAGGTTTTGGACTTCAGTAACGGGTATGCCAGGTAATACTTATCCTCTACCCGGAGTATTTTATCGGGGGAAAACAACTTAGGAATATTGGATTTTTTTACACCCTCCAGCAAGATGCTGACTCGCTTCCAGATAGTAGGATTGCTGTAAAGAAACGGGTGCACTTCTGTGACCAGGTAGTGTTGTTCAGCTTTCCGCTTTTCCCTATTAATCTCACCTGCCCTGTAGTTCACGCCCAGGGCATCGGTCCCCAATTCTTTGAAAATTAAAAAATTATCAACGATTTTGTATTCTTGTTGATTCTCACTCATTGTAGACCTCTTTTATTGGTGAAATGTACAACATATTAGATTATATATGATTAGAAAAAAATTGCAATAGAAAAACCAGGTTTTCAGCAATTTTAATTAAATTCATCACTACCCAATAGAGTGGACTTTACTCAGGAATTTCCCTGTGAGTGATTCTTTTACTGCTGTGAGAGCCGTAGGTTTTCCCTGGTAAAGGATTTTTCCACCGTCCTTGCCGCCGCCGGGCCCCAGGTCAATAATATAATCCGCTGCTTTGATGATTTCCATGTTATGCTCAATCACCACCACGGTGCTGCCCCTGGCGATCAATCCCTGGAACACATAAATAAGTTTCTGGATATCATCGAAATGAAGCCCGATAGTGGGTTCATCCATCAGGTAAATAGTGGGCTTTGCAGAAATGCGGGAAAGCTCTTTGGTTAATTTGATGCGCTGGGACTCACCGCCCGAAAGCGTGACCGACGATTGCCCCAACTTCAAATATCCCAACCCTACTTCGATGAGAATCTTTATCTTCTTTGCCAATAAGGGAATATTGCGAAAAAGATTATATGCTTCAGTGGCAGTCAGTTCCAATACATCGGCAATGGATAATCCATTGTACCTGACCCGCAGGGTTTCGGAATTGTACCGTCTGCCTTCACACACCGGGCAGGGGACTTCCAATTCCGGTAAAAAACTCATCTCCAATTTTTTATATCCCAATCCGCTGCAGGCTTCACACCTGCCGCCGCTGACATTGTAACTAAACCGCCCGGGACCGTACCCCCGGATTTTGGACTCTGTCAGCCCGGCAAATAATTCCCGGATCAAGGGCATAATATTAATATATGTGGCGGGACAGGAACGGGCATTTTTCCCAATGGCTGTCTGCGTCACCATCATGATGCGACCAACACCCTCAGTTCCTTTGATCGTCTTGTATGTCAGCCGCTTCTGCTTCCTCCCGAAGTCATGGTCACCACCGGCAATTTTGCCCTTTACAATGGGATAAAGCGCATCGATAATCAGCGAACTCTTACCGGAACCGGAAACCCCGGTTACCACAATCAATGATCTTAAAGGTATTCGTACATCGGCATTTATTATGTTATTGATAGAAAGGCCGGCAATCTCCACAAATGTTTGCTCTCTGTAAGTGTAAGCTTTTTCAATCGTTACCGTTTTCCTTTTAAACATATAATCCGCGGTTAAGGAACCTGCGGCCTGCTTAAAATCCCTGTACCAGCCGCAGTAGGTGAGGTTTCCTCCCTTTTCTCCGGCACCGGGTCCGAGGTCCACGATGTAATCAGAGGATTTAATGGTCAATTCATCGTGTTCCACCACGATGACGGTATTATCCTTTTTTTTCAGCTCCTTTAAAATTCCGATCAAATTTTGCTGTTCCGACATATGCATGCCAATGGAGGGTTCATCCAGGATATAGATAATACCGCTGAGGCTGAAGCCGATCTGGGAAACCAGCCGGGCTCGCTGCAGTTCGCCGCCGGACAGGGTGTTGATTTTGCGGTTCAGGGTTATATACCCCAGGTTGAGCTTAATAAACGATTCTAATCGCTGGACAATTTGCGGCAGGATTGGTGCCAATATGGTGGTTTCATCCTCGGTTAATTTCACGCTTTTAAAAAATTCCAGGAGATCTACTATCTCTATCTCCCCCAATTCAAAGATATTTTTTCCTTTGAAATAAAAGGAGAGCGCCCATTCATTAAAACCGCTGCCCCCGCACTGGCGGCAGATATCGTCATCATATGAATCAACGCCCCTGCCGCTGCAAGCCGGGCATACCGCCACGGGTGAGTTAAACGAAAACGTCGCGGGTTGAGGTTCTTTGATGGAAATATTGCAGTCCGGGCAGTAGAGTTTATTGGAGAAAAAATATTCCCGGTTATGGTGGATTACAATAATCTCGCCGTGACTCTCAAAAGATGCCAGCGCCGTGCTTTCTTCTACTTGCTTCCTGTTTCCCTTTGTGATTTTCACCGCATCGATTAAAATGGCAATATTGTGGGGCAGATTTCGACTTAAAGAGGGCACGTTATCCAGGTAATGAACCTCGCCATCGATCAATGCTTTTAAAAATCCCCGTTTAAGATATTTTTCAAATAACGCTTTATAAATCCCTTTCCTGTTTTTTACCACGGGAGCGAAGATATATACCAGTTGCTGTGAAAATTGCTGGAAGATATAATCCGTCACCCGTTGGGTGGAGTAGCTCCTGATTTTTTTCCCACATCCTGGGCATTGGGCTTCTCCTACCCTGGCGTACAGCAGCCGCAAATAGTGGCTCACTTCGGAGATGGTGCCCACGGTGGAGTTATAGTAAAAGGATGAATGTTTTTGGTCGATGGAAATCGTGGGAGAAATACCTCGAATGGCCTGGACGTCCGGTTTTTCCAGGGATTTGATAAACTGGCGGGCGTAAATGGAAAGGGATTCCAGGTATTTTCTCTGGCCTTCCTGGAATATGGTATCGTAGGCCAGGGTGGATTTCCCGGAGCCGGAAACGCCGGTGATACAGACCAGGTGTCTTTTGGGTATTTTCAGGCTGATACTTTTGAGGTTGTGTTTTTTTGCGCCAATAATTTCAATATCTTGCATGGTTTACTATGATATCATAAGGCTGCGATCATTTCCACCCCGCCCCTCGGCGAGGGGAGCCATAGAAGGCGCATACGCGCCATCTAAAGGTTTCCTTACCTGAACCAACTAGCCGGGAAAACTCTTTTGCAATTGATATGAATCGAAAAGAGGGCTGTTGCTTCAAACGTTTGGGGAAACCTTCAACTTACTTTTTTTATGAAAAGCTTTTGCGCGGGGTTCTTTAATAAAAAGTTTTGCGGGGGTCCAGGGGGTGGTTTTTCAAAAGAACCCCCTGGTCGCCGAAGGCACAGAAAAGTTCTGATAGAGTTTTATAGGAGTTCAGGATGGACATACTAAAATTTTTTATTTTTTTTAGTTTTCATGTCCATCCTGGAGATAAAAAATATCGGGCAGTAGATCCGCACGGAGGGCATCAGTTTTTTCAGAGTGCCCGTGCGGTAGGAGAGATAAGGTGCCCTTCGGGCAAGTTTAAATCGCCTGCGGCGAAAGGTCAGAAAATCAGAAAAGAAAGGAACAGCCGAGAAGAACTTTTCCATTCCATCACACGGTTATGCGTATTCAGATAAGAAGTTGCGGCACTTAACGCAAAGACTGCGACATTTCCACCAGGAGCCGGGGCAGTTATCTCAACGGCTGAGAAAATTCCATCAAAAGCCGGGACAATTGCCTTAAAGGTTGAGATATTTGACTCAAGAGCCGGGGCAATTGTCTCAAAGACTGAGACATTTGACTCAAGTGCCGGCACAAATGACCCAAAGGTTGAGGCATTTGACTCAAGAACCGGGGCAATTGTCTCAAAGGTTCAGACATTTGACTCAAGTGCCGGGACAAATGTCCCAAAGGTTGAGACATTTGACTCAAAAGCCGGGGCAATTGTCTCAAAGGCTGAGGCATTTGACTCTGGAGTCATACAAACTGACAAAAAGCAGGATCAAGTCTTGCTTTGCAACATTGTTGTGGAGCAAGCAATGATCTCTACACATTGAGTAAATTCAACTTTATAAGAATCTGTCATATTCCCAATTGTTTTTCGAAGTAAAAGAATCATTGGGAGCACCTCCCAGTCGTTTTTCGAGGCAAAAATATCATTGGGAGCACCTCCCAATCGTTTTTCAAAACAGAAAATTCATTTGGGGATTATTTACCTGGAACCTATTTATCCACGCTGCCTTTCTCAGTAACCGACGGGAACCGGCAGGCAGTGCCGGGTGCCGCGGTGCTGGTGGAAGGCCGGGAGGTGGGTAAAACCGATGCCTACGGCATGCTCACGGCGAAATTGGAGAAAACATTGCAAAAACCCGAGGTTTCCGTGTCCATTCACAAACAAGGGTTTAAGATATGGGAAGGTAAAGGCTACCCGGCCGCGGGTGCGGTAATAAAGGCTGTACTGGAGAAAATGGAAAAATGAAAAAACAAATTGCCGCGGTCTTGCTTATCCTCTGGGCCACCTGCGGAGGAACGGCGCAGGTCCATTATACTCATAAACTGAAAGGACGCATTACCTACCTGAACAGCGGCTTTAAGCCTGTGGTTGGGGCACAGGTAACAGCGGAACAAGGCGCCAATGCAGATCAGACAAATAATCAGGGCGAGTTTACACTGGTTTTCCACCGCAAAGAAGCGGGCGTGGATGTCCGTTTGCAGGTGACGTTGGGCAAGCTGGTGGTGGTTAATGAAAAGGAGTTGTCTGTCACGCTGAAAAAGGATGAGGAAAAAGAAATCAAGCTCTTCATGTGCGAAAAGTCCGAATTGGACGAACTTCGAGCAACGTATTACGATATTTCCATCGCCAATATAACCAGGCGTTTCCGGGAAGAGTCGGAGCGCTTGCGCAAGGAAAACAAGCTTTCCCGGGAAGCCATTGCCCGGTTGGAACGGGATAAGCAGGGATTGCTGGAACAAGCCAGGGAGTTGGCGGACAGGTTCGCGCGTGTCAATTTCGACGATATTTCCGCGCTGCGCCGGGAGGCGTTCGAATATTTCAGGGCCGGGGATATCAAAAAAGCCATCGAAGCCCTGGATTTTGAAACAATGGTAGAAAATATCGATAAGGCTGAAGAGGAGTTTTCCCGGGGTAAAAAATTAGAGAAAGAGGGCCAGAAGCGGCAGGAAAAAGCGAAAGAGCAGAGGCTGCAGGGAATAGAGGGCCTACTGGATAAGGCCCGGTTTTGCCGCCTGGATTTCCAGTTCGATCTGGCCAAAAAATGCTATGAGGAGGCGGTAAAAAAAGACCCGGACAATTTCGATGCTACCTGGGAATTAGCCGATTTTCTTTATGACCAGAATCAATTTATCGAAGCCCGTCCTTATTATAAGAAACTACCTTCCCTGGCCGATACCGAAGCAAATCGAGTGGTTGCATTTAATGATCTGGGCAATCTATATCAAAAAAGCAATCAATTCCAAAAGTCCTTGCAAGCCTACTCGGAAGCCTTAAAAATATCTAAAAAATTAGCCGAAAAAAATCCCGACGCATTTTTGCAATATGTGGCAATAACCCTGAACAACCTGGGACAATTATATCGGGTCAACAACCAATTTACCGAGGCCTTTGAGGCATACTCGGAAGTTCTGAAAATATATAAACAATTAGCCAAAAAAAATCCTGACGCGTTTTTGCAATATGTGGCAACAACCCAGAACAACCTGGGCCTTCTATATCAAGCCAACAACCAATCGACCGAGGCCTTGCAGGCATACTCGGAAGCTCTGAATCTATATAAACAATTAGCCGAAAAAAATCCCGACGCATTTTTGCCAGATGTGGCAATGACCCAGAACAACCTGGGCCTTCTTTACCTCTCCCAAAACCGCCTGGAGGAAGCCCGGGAAATACTTATCCAGGCGGTGACAACCCAGGAACAATTAACAGCAAAGAATCCCCGGGCGTTTGAAATAGACCTCTGCGGAAGAATGATCGCATTAGGAGGATTTGTCCACCTCCGACTCCTGGTAAAAACCGAAGACCTCACCCACCTGGAAAAAGCCGATTCTCTCATGACCAGCGCCATCAACCGGCTAAAAAAATATCCCGAAGTTCCCCGGGCAACAAAATATTTAAACATGGCACAAGACATCAAGCAGAAGATAGATAAGGTAAAGGAAATACTGAAAAAACTCCCCGCTGATAACGAAAAGGAGAGAAAATGAAAAGAAAAAGTACTTCTTATTCGTTTTTTGTAAACGGCTCTACCCTATCTTCCCAATAGCCGGGTTTTCGGTTCATATGCATTATGGAAATGATAAGTATATCATCTTCCCTTTCCTGGTAAATTACTCCATAGGGGAAACGGCGAGTAATACAGCGCCTGGTATTCTTTGTTAGCTTTGACCATGCTTTAGGGAATTGAAGGATTCGATCTATAGTGGCCTGAACTTCATCCATAAAAATATATCCAAGCCCAGTACCACATTTGTTATAATAGTTGATTGCTTCAACGAGTTCTTTTTTGGCTTCCGGATGAAAGAAGTACTTCATGAGATAAGTGATTTACGAATTTCTTCAAACACCTCTTCTCCAGGGAGAAGTTCTACTTCCCCATTTTTTATCTGTTGGACCCGACGTTCCGCTTCTTCTGCCCATAGTCGATCGATCTCTTCCCTGCCAGGAGAATCGAGACTATTGAGCAATCTATCTGCCAGCAATGCTCTTGCATCGGGCGGAAGAGCCATTGCTTGCGCTGTGACTTCTTCACTGCTTTGTATCATTGGCAAGCCTCCTTTTTTCTGGTGAAAGCCTTGTAAATTTTTTATATTCCAGGTTCATGTATATATTATAACAAAAAATCTAAATTTTTCAAAACTGAAAAGAATACTACTTGAACGTCCTTTTTTTCTTGATGAATGCAAGAGCGTTTTGAATGATTCTAAAAAATTTTTAGATCAATCCAAAACAGTTTTGAATGATTCCAAAAAATTTTTGGATGGTTGAAGTAAATTTCTTGATGAACCCAAAATCGTTTTGGATGGTTCCAAAAAAAAGGGGATAGCCGAGAAGAACTTTAAAACCGCACTATTTCTGACTGCTTTTTTTTGGCATGAGCACGTTCCCATTCCTCTCTATGTTTGTTTGCTTCCTCATTAATCGTGAGATATTACCTGGATATCTACTATATAACTATGATATGAAGGTAATGTCAGAAAAAATGGAGTCTAACCGCCAATGGGACTTGAAAACTACTCCTATTTTTTGTAGAATTAACCTTCAAGCGATTACAAACCTAAAAAGGAGAAAACAAATGAAAAAACTAATGCCTGTAATATTGATTACATTGTTAATCGCAATCCCCTGTTTTTCCAAACAGGCCGATACGGAAAGAGAATTGGCCCGCACCCAGGAATTCATTTCGGCCACACAGAAAAGCGGGGCAGCGAAAATCAGTGCATTAAATGCCTATATCAAGAAGTTTCCTGAAACCACCTCCCGGTGGACACGACTGGCTTACTATCACCTGGCGGTGGAATATTTCCAGACCCGGAAATATTCTCAAGCCGTTGAGTATGCGAATAAAACGTTAAAGTTGGGTTCGCTGTCAGAAGGGGAAGAAGGAAGGCTTTACCTGGTTATTGCCAATTCTTACGGGGTTAAAAGCGCGTCTATTTTTGATAAAGACAAAGCACTGCAAATGGCTAATAAAGCCATCTCTTTTGCCCAGGACAATAAACTCAACGATGTTCTTGCCGAAGCCCAAAAATTGAAACGGCAACTGAGCGGCCCACCCCCCAAAAAGATTAGTCCCGAACAACAAATTAAGATGCATTATTCTGACATGGATTACAGCGCAGCGATCTCCTACTACCAAAAATTAGGGGCCGCTGATAAAAGCAACCCGGAAATCCATAAGACCTATGCCAATGCCCTGTTCAAAGCCAACCGCTTCGATTCCGCATTAAAAGAATTTAAAGCCCTCTATGGAAAAGATAAAAAAGGGTCGTTTGCCTTTAAGATAGGAGAAATTTATGCCAATAAGGCAAAACGAAGTAAAATACTCCTGGATTCTGCTGTTAACTACTATCTTGAATCTCATTTGTTTTACAAGAAAGAAGGCAGTTCCACTAACGCCAAAGTGGCCCTCAGCAAAGCGGAGTATTATTTATTCGAGAAATACGGTTTCAATGCCAAAATCAAAAAATACAATGAAAAGCTGAAAAAGCAGCAGAGTTCTTCCGATAAAAATAAAGCAGCAATCTTGAAATTGAAACGGGAACTGCGAGCCCATAACCGGCGTTTACGCAGGGAGTATCAAGATATCGATCCGCCGGACTTTGAAATCCAGAAAACCAAAGATTTAGAGAAGAAAATTGCCGCACTGGAATCCGGTGTCCCTGCCGAAGCCACAGATGAAGGCGCAAAACTAGAAGAAGAACGGAAACGCATCAAAAAAGAATTGAATGACCTCCTGGCAAAAGTAAAAAAACGCCTGGGAATGTAATAATAAACAAGGTTGAGGTTGAGGTTGAGGTTGAGGTTGAGGTTGAAGAGAGGTCAATGGGCTTTCTCCTTAACCTAAACCTTAACCTGTTTCTTATCGTTCAAGGCATAAGCGAACGCTGATAAAAAAACAAGGAGTACAGGGAACATCAAAATCGCCAATAGAAGGGTTAATAATTCTACTTTACAAAAAAAAATAAAAACAAGTAAAAAAAGAAAACTATTTTAATTTTTTTTCGTATAATAGTTTTTAAGAGGTTAGCGAAATGAAAAGAGGCAAATACAATATAAACTTTTGAAGAGAGGAATAAAAATGAAACAGGTACTAAAAGTTTTAGCTGTTTTTGTTGTTATTGCGGCCCTTGCTTTTGCCGGATACAAGATGTTTTTTGAAAAGAAACCCGAAGAGCAAACCGAGATCATTAAGGCGGAGGAAAACAAAACGGGGCAGACAGGTCAGAAAAAAGAAGCCGCACTTCCGGTCAAAGCAATGAAAATCGAACGGGGCAACTTACCGCTGCGGTTAAACATTTCTGCCACGGCGGATGTATGGGAAAAAGCAGTCATACGCACAGAACTCAGCGGAACCGTTGAAAATATTAAGGTTTCCGTGGGAGACTGGGTGAAAAAAGGCCAACTGCTGGTCAAACTGGATGATGAAGAGAGAAAGCTTGAGGTGAAACAACGAGAAGCAGAGAGACTGATAAGTTATTCCAAATACCTGGTAAAGGAAAGTACGGAAACCACTGAGACGAAAGAATTAACAAAGGAGCAGCGAGAAGAACTGGAAGCGATGAAGATTCAGTATCAAAAGGCGTTGAAGGAAATTGATAGGGGTAAAATTTCCCCGGAAGCGTTTGAGAAAATCAGTGACGAATACCAGAAATTGTTGATCTTTTCAGGTGATCTGCGTGAAGAGGTGAGGAAAGCCCAGGAAGGTCTTTCTACTGCCATCATTCAATTGAAGCAGGCGGAGCTCAATCTAAAACGGACCGCCATTAGAAGTCCGTTTTCGGGTGTAGTTGCCGAGCTTAAAATCAGCAAAGGAGAAAAAATCAGCCAGGGGCAGGATGTAGTGAAGGTGGTCAATTTGGAGAGCCTCTACCTGAAGGGATATGCCCTGGAATCCGAGTTATCTAATATCAAAGAAGGCACCCGGGTGCGGATTAAATTCGATGCATTTCAAGAGCAATATTTTTATGGTGAAATCCAGGCGGTGAGCCCGGAGATCGATCCTGAGCGCAAAACTATTACCGTGTATGTAAAAGTGGATAACAAAGATCGACTATTTCTGCCGGGCATGCATGCGGAGATCGACGTGGAGTACCAGGTGTTTGAAAATGTCATCAAAGTGCCCAGGAATGCCGTAATATTCAGACAGGAACGCTACCTGGTGTTTGTGGTCAGGGATATCAAACGAAATATCGGTACAGCCAATTGGGAATACGTGACCATCGGCCACCAGAACGACGATGAAATCGAAATTTTAAGCGGTGTTCAAGAAGGCGACCTGGTCCTGGTTGAAGGCCATGGCACCCTGGCCCATCAGTCCCGGGTGAGAGTCATTCAATAATAAAGTGAAGATAGTACAATGAGTATAATAAACTTATCCGTCAAACGACCGGTGGGAACGATTATGTTCTACATCGGTATCTTGCTGTTGGGATTTATTTCCTTGTCAAAATTGGCCATCAACCTGCTGCCGGACCTGAGTTACCCCAAGCTAACCGTTATCACCGATTATCCCGGTGCAGGACCCGAAGAGATCGAACGGTTCATCACCAATGAAATGGAAGGTCCCCTCTCTGCCATCCCCGGGGTGAAAAAGATCGAATCGGTTTCCAAAGAAGGGCTGTCAGTCATTACGCTGGAATTTCATTGGGGAACAGACATGGATTTTGCCCTGCTTCATACCAAGGAGAAGAGCGAAGAGTCGAGGCGGCGCCTCCCGGATGACTGCGAAGCCCCCATAATCATGGAATGGGACCCCTCCTCCTCCCCTATCTTAACGGCCACCATGAAAAGCGAGCGCATGGACCTGAAGACCCAGAAAGAGACCGCTGAATTTATCATTAAACCCCGACTGGAGCAATTGGAAGGGATTTCACGGGTGGAAATCCGGGGAGGCGACGAACAGGAAGTTTCAGTAGAGATCGAACCGGACAAAGTTAAAAACCTGGGTATCTCCTTATCCGATGTGGCCCGCGCCATTGAAAGCGATAACGTCATCCGCAGCAGCGGAACCGTTAAAAAAGATAAACTCAGGTATATATTAAAAATAGAAGGGGAAATCAAAAAACCTGAAGAGATTGAAGAAATCGCTATACAAAACCTGGGGGGCAGGACCGTGCAGGTCAAAGATATTGGCCGCGCCTTCTTTAAAAACAAGGTAAAACAAGGAAATATCCGGTTTAATAAGGACTCTGCCATTGCGCTGCTGTTATACAGAGAAGCCGGTGGAAATACCGTAAACGCCACATTAGAAGCGCAAAAAACCTTTGAAAACCTCACCAAGGAGTTTAATAATGACATCCGCTTTCAAGTGGTAGCCATGGAAGCGGAACTCATTGTCTCTTCCATCAACTCCTTAAGCAGTTCCCTTATCTTTGGTGCTATGCTGGCATTTCTCATCCTGCTTATGTTTTTGCAGAATTACCGGGACCCCTCAATGGTGGCGGTTGTCATCCCCATTTCGGTGATTGCCACCTTTGTTTTAATGTACGCCTTTAAAGTAAACGTCAATATCATGTCTCTGGGGGGACTGGTGCTGGGGGTCGGTATGTTCGTAGACAACTCCATTGTTGTGCTGGAGTCTATTTTCCGGCACCGGGACAAAGAAAAACTAATTCCTTCGGTTATCAACGGTGCCAAAGAGGTAGGCGGCGCCATTACCGCCTCTACCTTTACAACAATATCCATCTTTCTCCCGGTCATCTACCTCTATGGCATTACCGGTCGATTATTCAGGGATCAGGCGTTAACTGTCTCCTTTTCATTGGTGTCCTCGCTGGTGGTAGCACTCACCCTGCTCCCGGCACTCTCTGCTTTCCGGGCGGTGTTCAGGGCCGATTTCATCCATGATATGCAAAAACCCGGGGAGAAAAAGAAATGGTACCATTTTCCCTTAAAAGGAATCAACAACATTTTACTGGTTCCTTTCAAATTGTTGGGGTATGTTTTGTACTTTATCCTGGCCGGTATTATCCTTGGTCTTAGATATTTAATTGTTGGTTTGGGAAAGGTCTTCAATGTGGCGTTAAAACCCGCTTATAAATATTTTAATATCCTGTACAAGAACTTTGACGATTTTTATCACCGGGTGCTGGAGAAGATACTGAACCGCAAGATTATTGCCCTGTATTTGAGCCTTGTCATCGTGGCCCTCATGGCCGCCGGATTTATCATATTGAAGAAAGAGTTGTTACCCTCGCCCAACACTCGAAAATTTGAAATTAAGGCCAATACCATACCGTCCTATGGCTTTGAACAGACCGATGTCATTGCCACAGACCTGGAGAAAAAACTCCTGGCTCTTGAGGGGGTAAATTTTGTATTCACTGAATCCGGTGCGGTTTCTACCATTGCCGCCTCCACCGAAGATATCTCTGTTAATACGATTCATTTTATCGTGGAGTGCAAAAACCCAGAAGTCCGTGCCCAGGTAATGGCCAAAGCCCGAGAGACCCTGAAACAGGTTGAGTATGAACTGGTGGACTACACCACGTATCTTGAGAAAAATACCCTTTCCCAATACCTGGCCACCAGTGGTGAAAATTTCCAGGTCAAGGTCTTTTACGATAATATTGAAGATGGAAAAGAAGCGGTCAAACGTCTGTTGAATGAAATCAAAGATATGAAAGGGCTGTACGACATTAAAACCACCACTACCCCGGGCAAACCTCTATTTGCCGTTGATTTCAAGCAAGGCGTCTTAGATAAGTACAACATTCGCAAAGATACGATTGCCGATTTCATCAACCAGGCAGTGCGCGGTGAACAGGCAGGCACACTCAAACAAATCCAGAAGAACTATGACATTTTTGTCCGGGTACCGGTGGATGGCATCATGGCCATGAAACGTCTGCTGGACTTACCCATCTTCATTAGCAACCACACATTTTTCTTAAAGGACCTGGTGGAACTGGCGGAGAAGCCATCCATCAAAAAGATATCCCGGGAATCTCAAGAGCGGTATTTCTTAATATCGGCAGATGCCAGGAACGTGCGCTTAGATGAATTGATCAAAAAGGCAGAGACCAGGTTGGACACGATTGATTTACCGGCAAATACGCGGTATGTATTTTCAGGAGAAGAAGAAGAACGCAGACGGGCATTTAGTTCACTGAATGAAGCCATCTGGCTGGCGATCCTGTTGGTTTATATGATTATGGCTGCGAAATTCGAAAACATTTTCCAGCCCTTTATCATTATGTTTACCGTGCCAATGGGATTGATCGGTGCCTTTTTGTTCTTGTTACTCTCCGGCAATTCGTTGAATATCATTTCCGGCATCGGTATTCTGGTGTTGATCGGCATCGGGGTCAATGATGCCATTGTCAAGGTGGAATATTCCAACCAGTTGAGAAAGCAGGGCATGGGCGTCAGGGAAGCAGTGATGACTGCATCCCGCGTGCGTTTGCGTCCGATATTGATGACCACCTTTACCACTATTTTCGGTGTATTGCCAATGGGGCTGATGTTCCAGACAGGTTCGGAATTGCAGCGCCCCCTGGCACTGGTGATCATCGGAGGCTTATTCTTTACCACCTTCCTGACCCTCATCCTGATACCGGTGGGCTATGAAATACTGGAAAATATCAAAGAAAAACGAAAACTAAAACGAGAACAAGAGGAATAACAGGAACCTTTGACGAAATCTTAACAATATGATATAACATTATGCGCAAATAAAAGGTGAATATCATGAAAACCATAATTGAACGGCCAGTCCTGGCCATTATATTTTTTGTCATTATCATTGTATTCGGTATTTATTCCTTTAAAAATTTGCCTATCGAAACCGTCCCCGACCCTGAGGGGGGGGTCCCTTCTTTATCCGTCGTTTACACCTGGCCCGGGGCATCCCCGGATATGATGCTGCGAAGAGTCCTCATCCCTGCGGAAGAACAACTCACCCAAATCAAAGGCATTGAAAAAATAGAAAGCAATGCCCAGCAGAATTATGGTACCATTGATGTAGAATTTAGCCGGGACACGCGGATGAATTTCGCTGAAGTGGAACTGAGGGAACGTTTAAACCGACTGCAAAAGGAACTCCCACGCCAGGTCCCCAACCCCGATGTTAGACCACATATTCCCGAGGAATTCAAGCAGGAGCCCCTGCTTAAGATCGGTGTGTATGCCAAAGATTATTCCATACATGCCATCCGCAAGATCGCAGAAAAGGAAATTGTGCCTCACCTGAAAGCCATCCCCGGCATTGAAACCGTTGATACCTGGGGTGGAGTTGACCCTGAAATTAAAATTCAAACCAATATGAACCGGTTGAAAAAATTCCTGGTGAATCTCCAGGAAATCCAGCTCAGGCTGTCTCAACATTTTTACACCAAACATTCCCTTTCCTTTACCAGGAATTCCGGCGAAATTACATTGTCACTGACGGAAAACCCTGACAAAATCGAAGATATCCAGAATATTGTTATCCACAGTCTGGGGGAGAAAAAAGTTTACCTGAAAGAAGTGGCGGATGTATTCCTGGGGTACGAACGCTTAACCAATGAGAGACGCTACCAGGGTGAACCCTATGTGCAGGTCGAAATGTTTAAAGAGCCTGCTTACAGCCACCTGGAATTGGCCAATAAAGTCAAAGCCAAACTCCAATACCTGAGCAATAAACTTCACGACCCCATTGAATTTGTGATTCAAAGCGATGACAGCAGACGGTTGGAACGCCAGCTCTTCAAATTAGGTAAGATTGCCTTTTTAATCTTAATCATCATATTCGTGATCTTACTGGTGATTATCCGGGACATCAAGTCATCCCTGCTCATATTTTCCTCGGTGTTTTTTTCTGTATTCGCCACCCTTACCGCCATCTACCTGTTTGATATCTCTTTAAATTTGCTCACGTTATCCGGGTTGGCATTGGGATTTGGATTATTTGTGGATAATGCCGTGGTAGTATTTGACAGTATTTTGCGTTTCCGGGAACGGGGGCATGGAAATAAGGAGTCTGCTGTTGAAGGGGCAAAAGCCGTGATCCTCCCGGTTCTGGCCTCCACCTTTACCACGATTATCGTGTTTTTCTCCTTTGCCCTTTTATTTAAAGATCGCCTCCGCGTATACTACCTCCCCCTGGCATATATTATTGCCATTTCCCTGGTTTCTTCTATTGCGGTCTCTTTCGTATTGATCCCCTCCCTCAGCGCCAGGATAAAATTAAAATTGAAAAATAGGAAAAACAAAGAGTTGTTCAAAAAAGGACGATTCTTCCCCTTTCTCCTGAGATACCCCATCGTGATCATCCTTCCCATTATTGTGCTGCTCATTTCATCCCATACCACCTTTAAGGAAGAGGTTTCTTTTGGCCGCTTTTTCGGCTGGTTCAACCAGCAGCAAGTCACTGTCTGGCTCAGGTTCCCTTCAGGCGCCGAATTTGAAGATATCAAACAAGCCATTATCAAATTTGAAAAAGTAGCCGTGGACAAACCCTATCCCAAAGAGGTCAATACTTCCATTGGTCCGAGATGGGCTTATATGGTAATCACGTTCCCACCGAAAATAGAAGCTTCCGCCTACCCACTCCAATTAAAACAGGAACTGGTGGGTCTGGCCACCAACCTGGCCGGGGTGGGTGTGGGTGTGGCTGGATTTGACCAGGAACCTTACTATTACAATCCCGATACCGGTTCTCACCTGCCCTATGACGTCCGGCTGTCCAGCTATAACCTGGAAAAACTTATGGAATATTCCAATGAAGTGAAACGCACCCTCTTACGACACAAACGCATTAAAGAGGCGGAAATTCAAACGGATTTTAAATGGTATTGGGCTGGAAAAACCAAATACTATGCGTTTCGAGTGAATCGTGACAAATTAAAACGATACCAATTAAGCCCCGCGTATCTTAACTATATCATCCAAACGATGTTACGAGAAGGTTCCGGGCAGGCACGATTAAAATATGAAGATAAAGAGATGTCCGTGGAAATCAAAGCCTCTGACGTGGAAGATCTAGAACTGGCAGATATTTTAAGTAAATATCATTACACTCTCGACGGTACTCCCTTTCGGCTGCTGGATGTGGTGGATGTAGAGTTCTCCGTTCAGAAAGGCGGCATTACGCGGGAGAACCAGGAATACAAAGCCATGGTGCAGTGGGATTACCTGGGTTCTGCTAAAATTGCGCAGCGATTCCATGATACCTTATACGAGCGCCTCCAGGTACCTCCAGGCTTCAAAAAAAGCCTGGAACAATTCCGCTTCAGGATGACTGAAGAAGAGGAAGGCCAATTATATTATGCCATGGGACTCTCATTCTTACTGATTATACTGCTCCTGGGCATGCTTTACGAGAGTTTTTTCCAGCCCTTTATAATTGCGGTCTCCATCCCATTGGCGTTAATCGGTGTATGGATTGCTTTTGTGGTGATGGATTATTCCTTTGATTCCACGGCACACATTGGTATCATCCTGCTAATGGGGATTGTCGTCAATAATTCCATTATCTTGATCGATAATATCAACCGCCACCTGCGACAAACCAACAAGCTCATCGAATCCATTGTTATCGGCACCAAGGAACGGATTCGACCGATATTTATGACTTCCATGACCACGATCCTGGGCATGCTGCCCCTGGTGATTTTCAGGGAAGGCACTTCCGCCAGTCAATCAGATATATGGTCATCCCTGGCCCTCTGTACGGTGGGTGGCCTTACTACTTCCGCTCTCCTTATCCCCTTTGTGCTGCCCATCTTTTACTACCTCTTCTACAAACTCCAGAAATTTCTCCTGGGAACCAGAGCACAACCCGCGGTGGAAGCCGATACCCCAATACAAACACAGGAAACATAAACTAGGATTGAATGATTGAAATTATTTCTTTGGCGCTTTTTTCCGTATCTTCCTGCTGAACCAATTCTTTGAATATGGACTCCAACGAAGGGAGTTTCATCAGGGAACTCAATTGCTGCACCGAGTCATCCGCCACGATCGCTCCTTTATTAATGATGATTACCCGGTAGCAAAGCTTTTCCACCACTTCCAGGACATGAGACGAATAGAGAATGATCTTTCCCATCGCCGCCAGTTGACCCAGTATATCCTTAAATACTAACGTGGTGGCAACATCCAGGCCGGAGAGGGGCTCGTCCAGCAGTAGGATATCGGGGTTATGGAGTAATGCCCCTGAAATTAGAACCTTTTGACGCATGCCCCGCGAATAATTGGAGATGGGAAGATGCATATCCACAGAAAGACCCAATTGCTCCATTAATCCTTCAATCTTTTGATTCAGGCTATCCTCCGGCATCTGACGCAGCCGTCCCACCAATTGAAGATACTCCAACCCGCTTAAATGAGGGTAAAGCTCACTCTGTTCAGGTACATAACCGATTTTTTCTTTATATGCCACCAGGTCATCGGTTATTTTCTTGCCATTAAAATAAATATATCCTTCCGTAGGTTCCAGGAGACCGGCCAGCATTTTCACCGTGGTGGTTTTTCCTGCTCCATTGGGCCCCAGGTATCCCAGGATTTCACCGGGTTTTACACAGAAGTTGACGTTCTTGACTACCGGGATGTTGTTAAATTTCCTGGTTATTTCTTTTAATTCTAACATTCTTTAAGGCCTTTTCATTCTAAGAAAATCAGCAATATAAGGATATGGAATTATAAGAGATTTCCCTGACATTGTCAATTTACATTTTTTTCTATTTTGTTGTATAATTAATGGCAAGGAGAAGGATAAATGAAACGAATTTTTAGAATTACGCCTTTTATTTTGGTTGTTTTGATTGCCATTATCCAGGTACAATGTGCGGTTAACCCGGTGACCGGTAAGAAAGAGATTATGCTGATCTCTGAGAGTATGGAGATTGGAATGGGCAAGGAAATTGACCAGGGTTTGCGCAGGGAATACGGTTTTTATGAGGACCCCCAATTCACTGCTTATATAGAGCAAATCGGCCAGGAGATGGCTCCCAATACCCATCGGCCTCACCTGGAATATCATTTTGCTATATTGGACACGCCGGTAGAGAATGCCTTTGCCGCACCTGGTGGTTATATTTACGTCACTCGCGGTCTTTTGGCATTAATGAACAGTGAAGCGGAACTGGCGACTGTATTGGGTCATGAACTGGGGCATGTGAATGCCCGGCACTCTGCCCGGCAGATGACACGCTCTATCCTCTTTACCCTGGGTATTGTTATCGCCAGTGAGTTGAGTAAAGACTTTAGAAAAATTGCTCCCATTTCCATGCTGGCCACCCAGCTTTTATTCCTGAAATACAGTCGCAGCAACGAATACCAGGCCGATGCCCTGGGAGTGGAATACTCGTTAAAAATCGGGTATTCTGCTGGCGAAATGGTCACTTTTTTTAACTCCTTGCAGCGTCTGACAGAAACCAAAGGCGGTGTACGCCTACCCAATTTTCTCTCTACCCACCCCTTAACCCCCAGGCGGATTGAAAAAGTAAAAGAGCTACTGCAAGCTGAGGAGTACAGCCGAACCGGGGATTTACCTCGATTAAAAGTAGAAAGAGATGGCTATTTAACAAGGCTTGACGGTCTGGTATACGGGGACAATCCCAGGCAGGGCTATGTAGAAGGAAATACCTTTTATCACCCGGACATGAGATTCTATTTCAATATCCCCCGCGGCTGGAAATACAGCAATACCCCGCGCCAGGTTACACTGGCCTCCGGCGATGGAAAAGCCGTTGTTATCTTTATGGCTGAAGGCACCACAGAATCCCTGGACAGTTACGCCAATAAGCTGAAAAAAAAGCTTTCCAATCCCCAGATCATCCAGGAAGGATACCGGTATGTCAATGGAATGAATGCATACCATACCCTTATGCAGTCATTAATCAGTGATGAAGACAGCAGCCAGGAGCAGCAAAAGGAAGAGGTAAAGGTAGGTATCTCCTGCATCCGAAAAGGAGATATTGTTTATACGTTTTTTTCAGCGGCTTCTCTTTCGGATTTTTCTGCGTATGAGTATACCATTAATGGTACGATTAACTCGTTCAACCCGTTAACCAGTCGCAGGCATTTAAACCGCAGGCCGCAGCGGGTGTTTGTCAAGCGGGTGAGCAGCCGTCAAACCCTGAGAAATTTCCTGTCCGCATTACGAATCCACAACCAGGTTTGGAATAAGATCGCACTCATAAACAACATGGAACTGGACCAGCAATTGTCCCCCAATCAATTGATCAAAATAATTCAGTAGCTGTGCCTCCGGCGGCCAGGGGCTCTTTTGAAAAACCCCACTGCGTGGGGGAGCACTTGCAGTGCCAGGACGGCGTACGACGCTTCAAACGACATATCGTCTCCATGGGCATTCCTTAATACCGCACTGTAAGTGCCCTGGACCCCGCAAAACTTTTCATACACGGTCAGTCATCGTACCATGCTTCATAATGGTATTTCCCATTGGTACCATTTTTTTTCTTATCTTCTTCTCTTATGTTCGTGTACCTTCGTGTAACTTCGTGGCTAAAATTAGAAATGCTGAAGGGCTATTTTTTTCCTTGCTTTTTTCTCGATTAATTGATATTATTCTACTTCATACCATTAACCCTGGTATTATCATTTCCAGATTCAAGTAAAAAAAATTAAATATTAACATACAAAAGAGCAAATGAGGTAATATCATGACAAATGAACAACCAAAACAAGCCAAAAAAGGATTCTTTACAAAATTCTCCGGCCAGTTCTGGCTGGTGGTGATGTTCGAGTTTTTTGAACGCGGCGCGTATTATGGGATGATGAGTTTTCTATCCCAGTATTTCGTATACTCGTTGGGGTTTCCCGAAGAGAACGTCGGTATCATTAAAGGTGTCATCCAGCCTTTGCTTTACTTTTTACCCATTCTGGCGGGTGCGATTGCCGATCGTTTCGGGTACCGCAAAGTACTGATGGTGGCGTTTACGCTGTTAGGCGGCGGTTATTTCCTCACCAGTCAAATGACCTCCTATACAGCAGTTTTTGTTGCCCTGGTCATTATGGGATTCGGTGCCGGGACATTCAAACCCATGATCTCCGGGACCATTGCCAAGATTACCGACGAATCCAACAGCACCCAGGCCTTCGGTATTTATTACTGGTCCATTAACATGGGCGCGTTCTTATTTCCCCTGTTCCTGGTGCCTATATTAAAAAGCATCAACCCCACCTATGTGATTATTGCCTCTGGCATCTGTACGGCTGCCATGCTTATTCCCACCGCTTTTTTCTTTAAAGAGCCTACCAAACAGCAAGAAGTGGAAGAAAAGGCAAAAGAGAGAGAAAAAGCCAATTTAATCCAGACCCTTGCCAATGCGTTTGAAATCATCTACTCCCCAATCGTACTGTTGTACAACCTCATGAAAAAATCCGGCGCCTGGAAAATTATTATCACTCTTGTACTGGTTCTCTTACTGGGATATTCTGTCATGAGTTATCTTAGTGTGCAGCCCGCCTCCGAAAAATTTGCAGCCGTTGGTATTGAAAAAGGAGAAAAAACACTCATATTTACCGTGGAACGCAACATGCAAGAGGAAAAACCTTACCTATTAGAACCACGGGAAGAAACACCTGACATTATCGATCTGACCATCTATAAACCTGTATATATCGACGATTTCATCGGGGATTTGCTGAAAGATCTCAGCGAAAATCCAGCGCTGCAATCCATCACTGAGAATGATATTAGAAATTACATCAAACAGTCGGATAATAAAATCGAACTGATCTTTGAAGCCAATCCCGCTGAAACCACTCCCTTCAGCGTTAAAAAAATCACTGAGGCCCAATATAAGGTTTTTCTCAAAGAACCGAAGAAATATAAAACTCAAAAACAAGACCTGCTGAAAGAAATACATAAAATCCCGGCCCTGCGAGGCATTACCCAGGCAAACTGCAACAAGGTTTATAACCAGTTGGGAGGCCGTTCGTTTTTCCTATTATTCGTGATATCGTTGATATTGATCGGGCTGTTCATTGCTGCGGTTTCCATCAATAATAAAAAGCAAAAACAGCCGGTAAATCCTGGAATTAAATCTTCCGGCATGCAAATTCCCAAATTTGTTGTACCGTTAGTTATATTGGTTATCTGGTTAATACCGGGTCTTGATACACTGGCGCGAATCCTTTGTTCCGTTATCTACTTTTCCATCATGTCCTTGTTTATCATCGATAAAACCGACACCCATAAATTTATGGACCATGCAAAATTCCTGTTAATGATCGTTCTTTACTCCGGGTTCTGGGTACTCTATTTCCAGATGTTCGATTCCGTGTTATGGTATGTCCAGGCTTATGTGGATGCCACTGCGTTGAACAATGCCATCAATAGTTTCCTGGGATTCTTCGGCATTAAAAGCAACTGGTTTTTTGATGTGGAACATGTAACCGTAATCAATGCCGGTACCATTATTATATTGCAATTGGCTATTTCAGCCATTGTCAAGAATAAAAAAGCCATGCCCACCATGATAACCGGTATTATCCTCGGCACCATCGGTATAGCCATGCTGGCCGTATCCACCCATATCTGGGTATTTATGGCGGGCATCATCATATTCTCCGTCGGTGAAATGACCGCCCACCCCAAATTCATCAGCTACGTGGGTTTGACAGCGCCGTCGGATAAAAAGGCCATGTACATGGGTTATATTTTCCTTTACGGAGTATTTGGAAGTTCAGTGGGTGGTATCGTTGGGGCCAAACTTTACGTGCACTTTGTGAAAAACCTGAACCAGCCGCGGACCCTGTGGCTTGTGTTTGCCAGCATCGGCGTGGTAACCATCCTTTGCCTCCTGCTGTACAACAAATTCCTGGCCCCTAAAAAAGCAGAAAGCACGTAAAAGAATTTTTGCTTTTTATAAGCAAATAAGCACTCATTTTGGACAAAACCGGCAAAAAGTAAAAAGCGCCGGGCTTCTCGATAGAACCAGCACCAATTATACCCGATAATACATGGCATAAAACCAATTTCTCATTATTTTTCTCAAAAGTTTTAAAGATAAAAAAATAAATCTCAAAAAAAAAATTTTTTTTTTCAGAGTTTTTTGAAATTTTCTCAGAATTTTTTAAAAATATCTCTGAAATAAATTTAAATCCCGCCGGGGATTTTCTTAAACCCCAGGGGCAAAAAAGATTTCGCCGTGCAGCAGACAGGAGAATTGCTGCCTAAAAAATAATTTCATTTGACATTCCTTTTCCATTGTGATTTAATTATTTTTTCAGAGTTAGATGGAGGTGAAACGTGAGTGCGGAACAATCTCCTAAACATGATTCAGTTTTAACAGATGCCTGGCAGAAGTTTGCAGACTATGACCTGAATTCAATAAAACAGCAAAAGAGTTTCAACCGTCTCCAGTTCTGGATACTTCTATTAGGCGGTCTTGCAACGGTTCTGGCATTGGTTCATACACAATTGGTTAAAATTTCATCGATCTTTCCGGCAAGCCACTGGGTGGAAATTATTTTGCGTTACACGGTGATTGTTGCACCCGTTACTGTTTCCATTTTGATGACCATTACCAACCTTTTTAAACCCGGTAATAAGTGGTTACCGCTGCGCAGGGCCGCGGAAGAGATAAAAAGCGGAATTTACCGTTACCGAACACTCTCTAATCTTCCTCCCAGTAAAGAAGAAGGAACGGAGGATTCAAATTCAGGAGTTCAGAGGAAAGATATATTAAGGGAAAAGCTTTCCCAGGTTGGCAGTTGGTTAATGGAAACCGATGTGAGCAAGATGGCCCTGGGAGAATATAAAGGTAGTCTTCCGCCGTATATGGATGAATCACCCGAAGCAGATAAAGATGACGGCTTCTCCCCGTTGACGCCGGATCGATACCTGGAAGTGAGACTCGGTGACCAGGTCAATTATTATACGAAAAGAACCAAAAAAATGGAACGGCAATTGAAATTGTGCCAGTGGCTTATTGTCATCTTTGGCGGTATCGGGACGTTCCTGGCAGCCATTGGCCTGCAATTGTGGGTAGCTTTAACCGTCACCCTGGTAGGAATTTTTACCACTTTCCTGGAGTACCGCCAGGTGGATAACAATTTAATGATCTACAACCAGGCCAAATACTCCCTGATCCATATTAAAGGCTGGTGGTCCGACCTGCCCGATGTGCAGAAAAAAGACCCCGGGAATATCCGGCAAATGGTTGACAGCACGGAGAAAGTCCTCCAGTCCGAGTTGAGCCGCTGGGTACAGAATATGCAAAAAGCGTTAGAGGATCTCTGGGCAAAGCAAAAGGAGGTAAAAAATGGCTAAACCGTTGTGTTTTGTATTAATGCCTTTTGGAATTAAGACAGACCCTTCAGGCATCAAAATCAATTTTGATGCCATTTACGATGAAATGATTCATCCGGCCATTGAACATGCCGGTCTTGAACCCATCCGGGCGGATGAAGAAAAAGCAGGAGGGATGATTCACAAAGCCATGTTTGAGCGATTGATTCTTTGTGAGTACGCCGTTGCCGATCTGACAACCGCTAATGCTAATGTTTTTTATGAGCTTGGGGTTCGTCACGCGGTACGCCCTTTTAAAACCGTTCTTATTTTTAATGAAAGAATGCAACTCCCCTTTGATCTAAACATGCTGCGCGCACTACCTTACAAACTGGATAATAATGGGAGATTAACGGATAAAGACACAGGCCTTGCCAACCTAAAAATGAAACTGGAACAAATAAAGGCTGAAACTTACGTGGACAGTCCTTTATTTCAATTGTTTAAGGAGTTAAAACCCCAGTCCCTGGCCCATGAAGCGACCGACATATTCCGTGAACAAGTCTTATATTCGCAGCAAATCAAAGAAAAGTTAAAAGAGGCACGCAAAAAAAATAAAGAAGCTGTCAAAGAAGTGGAAAAAGAACTTGGTGAAATCAGCGATGTAGAATCCGGCATTCTCATCGATCTTTTTCTATCGTACAGGGCCACAAAAGCCTGGGATGAAATGATCGAATTGGTGAGCGAGATGCCCAGGCCGCTATCTGACCGGGTAATGATTCAAGAGCAGCTCGCCTTTGCTTTGAATCGAAACAAACAGAGAGATAAAGCTGAAGACACCTTGCTGGAGATCATAAAAAAAAGTGGTCCCAGCAGCGAGACCTACGGCCTTCTTGGCCGAGTCTACAAGGACCGCTGGGAAGAGGCGAAAAACGAAGGCGATGAATTCATCGCCAAAGGATTCCTGAAAAAAGCTGTTGAAACCTATATTAAAGGGTTTGAAGCGGATTGGCGGGATTTTTTTCCTGGGGTGAATGCGGTCACCCTCCTGGAACTCCTTAACCCGGATGATCCCAGGCAAAAAGAATTGTTGCCGGTGGTCATGTATGCGGTAAAACAGAAAATTGCCAGAGGAGAACCGGATTACTGGGATTATGCCACGCTCCTGGAATTGTCGGTCTTAGCCAACGATCAGGCGCAAGCCATAGAATATTTAGAGAACTCGCTTGCCTCGATTCGTGAGCCCTGGGAACCGGAAACCACAGCCCGCAATCTTCGTTTAATCCGGGAAACCAGGGAAAAGCGGAATGAAGATACCGCATGGATCAAAAAAATTGAAGAAGAACTGTTGAAGAAAACATAGAGAAAGGGGACAGGCGAAAAAATCAATAAAATTCTATTTTTTGAGTTGGAAGGTGTAGACGTGAGGGGCTTTTCCAGGAGGCAGGACAGCGTCCAGGTTTTTCTGCAGGTGGTCTTTGCTGGAGCCACTGGCAATGATGAGGCCCTGAAGTACTGCAAACCAGGTATTTTTGAAACCCATTTCCCGAAGCTCATTTTTGAATCTCCGGGCGTGGACTTTTCCCATTTCCTGGTGGTACAGGGTCAGATTCTCCGGGCTCTTAAGTGCCAGCTCCCGGATATCTTTCCAATAGTATTCGCGGTTGCGTTCATTTTTCAAGTAAAACTTCAACATTTCCTCATCATTTTGCGCTGCTTCTTTCGGCGAATAGGGCAGGGATGTTATAATGCCGAACCGGGCCTTAGATTCCTGGTAAGAACGGTTAAGGTTTTTACGGATCCCGCTGCCAAAATAGATATTGTGAAAGCCTAAGAATCCATCGTATATGATTTTCCCCTTAAAGGGCAGAAGGAACGTATTCACCATTATAGGAACAGAATCCCCACACTTTTCATCAATTGAATTGATAATCCCCAATACCCCATAGACACAAGGCGGATCACCGGTATCAAGAAATACCGCGTAATTGGTAAGAAAACGAACCAGGTAGAAGGTGCCGGAAACAAAGTGTTTCCAGCTTTTAACGATTTCCAGCTCTTCGCTGGAAAAACCCGAGGGATTATCCTGCACAAATGAGTCGATTAATCCGATGTTTTCATACAACGCATTCCTGACTCTGACCTTTTCTTCTAAAGGGCAATCCACGAAATCCTGGGGTTCCGCGATATTTTTAACTATTTTCAACCTGGTATTTACATAAAATAGCAAAGCGGGGTTTAATTTATAAAACAAATTTGCTTCTTTCTCGGATAATTTCATTTTCATCTCCTTTATTTATTGAAATTTATAATAATATATTTGGAACAGGCTGTCAATATGAAAATTATAAATAATTTCAATTTTAATCGGTAAACATCAAGGGTGAGTTTTTGTAACATCACGTTCTCTATTTCTTTGTGAAAAAGGTTACCTAACAAAAAGCTTGCCATCTTCCGGCAGAATATTCTTTGCCACAGAGAGCACGTACCAACGAGATCACAGAGAAAAGATTTTTTTTTAACTCTGTGTCCTCTGTTTTTTAGCTGCAGGTGCTACCCGCCTCTGTGGCTAAAATTCTAAAATCGCAAAGATAAACAACTTAAACCACCATCCAATTTCCGGAACTCCGACACATCCACTTCTATTACTTTATAACCTGCTTGTTCAATGGCTATCTTTGTCTTCGGGTATCGCAGGGGCACCAGCACCACATCATTCACCCAAATACAATTGCCCGCATAACTCTCCGATTCATCAATAATAATGCGATTGAATTTCTCAAACTCCGGGTGATTGATAAACTCACCCGCCACCAGAAGATTGTTGTTTTCCAGGTACGCCAAACCGGATTTAAGATGGAGGAATTTTTCCATGAAAACATTAGAAACCGTATATCCGTACTTATCTAAAATTTCAGCAAACTGCCGGGCACCTTCTTCATTGGTGCGTTCCGAAAGCCCCACATAAAAATGTTCCCCCACCATCATCACATCACCGCCGTCAAGAGTGCCTGGGGCCTCGATGCACTCGATAGTCGTATAGAATTTTGTTAAGGCTTCCTTTATAGAAACTTCTTCTCCTTGCCGGGATGCTGCCCCCGGATAGGTGATGACCGCGCATTTCTCAGTTAATACCGCGGTATCTTCCACAAATACAGAATCAGGATACCGCTCGTCAGCTTCCAATATCGTCACCTCGACACCGCAGCGTTTAAGAGCATCTATATACTTACCATGCTGTTGAAGTGCCAGTTCATAATCGGGTTTTCCCAAATTGGCAGAAGTGATTCCCCCTACCAATGAACGCCCCGGTCTTCGAACAATTGCATTTTTGAATTTGAACATTTCTTTCTCCTTAATCAATTCAGTTTATTTAGCAAGCTATCCAAAGCATATTTTATACAAAATTAACGGATAATGCAATCAAACAATTTTGCCTAAATTCACCATTAATCTATGTCTCCGACGGCCAAGGGGGCTCTTTTCGAGAAAACTGCCCCCCTGGACCCCCCGCAAAAGCTTTTCATACATGGTCAGTCTGTGTTACGGGGTTTCCAACATCGTGCCCCATTCAGTCCAAGCAATCCCCTCTTGAGAGGGGTGCTCCATAGGACCCACCGAAGGGGTGGGGTGTGTCATATTCGTGTTTCTTCGTGTATTTTACCCCATTATAAATGCCTTCAGGGCTAAAAATTTGACATAAAAAATGCTTTGAGGTACTATGTCTTCTAAATACTAAAACTTACAAATTTAAGGAGGATTGAAATGCGTTATTTGATGATCGGTATTATTTGTTTTTTAATATTGAGCGGATCGAGCGTCTATGCCGAAACTGCTGAAACGCCCCATCCGTTTTCAGTACACGATTTGCTGGCAATGGATCGTATCTCCGGTGTGCAAGTGTCACCGGACGGCCAATGGATCGCTTTTGTACTGCGCAAAACCGACCTGGAAGCCAATAAAGGTCGTACCGACTTGTGGTTGGTAGGCACCAACGGCAAAGGCCTGAGACGCTTAACCTCTGACCCGGCAGCAGATTACAACCCCTGCTGGTCCAAAGACGGTAAAACCATCTACTTCCTCTCCAGCCGCTCCAAATCTTCCCAGGTGTGGAAGATTGCCGTGGAAGGCGGAGAAGCATTCCAGGTCACTAAACAACCCCTGGATGTGGGGAACCTCATGATCTCACCTGATGGAACAAAGATGGCTTTTACCATGGAAGTATTCCCCAACACCAGCGTGGAAGAAACCAAAAAGAAATTAGAAAAAATCGAAAACCGGAAATTTTCAGGCAAGGTTTACACCCGCATATTTATTCGCCATTGGGATACCTGGATGGATGGCCGGCGATCTCATATTTTTGTCATGCCCATCGGCGGCGGCACTCCTGTGGATGTAATGAAAGAAATGGATGCTGACTGCCCATTAAAACCTTTTGGCGGTTCCGAGGAGTTCACTTTTACGCCGGATAGTAAAGGAATCGTTTTCACCACTGCCAACAGCGGAAGGGAAGAAGCATGGTCCACCAACTTCGACCTGTTCCTGGCTCCAGTGGATGGTTCCGAACCCCCTAAATGCCTGACTGAAAAAAATAAGGCCTGGGA
>WVZO01000097.1 GCA_011772425.1 Candidatus Aminicenantota bacterium | reverse complement strand
AGTCTTGCGTTGCAACATTGTCATAGAGCAAGACTTGACCCCTTCTGCTTCTGTGCTTCTGCCAGGAACTTATCGACGATATTTATCATGGTGTTGAAAAAATCTTATCTAAGACAAAGCTGTCCAAAAATAAAAAAGTGTGCCCTTTCGCCGCAGGCGATTTAAACTTGCCCGAAGGGCACCTTATCTCTCCTACCACACGGGCACTCTTAAAAACCTATCCTATTGCCCTCCGTGCGGATATACTACCAGGCATTTTTTCTCCAGGATGGCCAGTAATATCCGTTATCTCAAAAACCATTAAGCCTGCCCATCCTGAAACTCCTATAAAACTCTATCAGAACTTTTTTTGTCTCCGACGGCCAGGGGGCTCTTTTTGTAAAAACTGCCCCCTGGACCCCCGCAAAAACTTTTCATAAAAAAGTAAGTCGCCCACTTTATGGAACGAAGTACGTTTTAGCGAATGACGGGGAATTCGGAAATCCTTAACGTGGTACAACCATAAGGAATAAGGACGATTTCCTCCTCCGGTTGTTGATCATAATTTTTCCTCGGACCGGGCGGCAGCGGTCCGGCCATATTATAGTACAATTGCCAGGAAGGGATACGAATCCCCCTGGCCTTGAGCATAATCGGCGCGTCTTTAAGATTCCAGGGCTGCTCTGCCACCTTTCCCTTTTTCACCACTGTAAAATGTTTTTCCGGGTTTTTTATCGCTTCTTCTTTTAACCCGAAATTCCAGGGGCTTTTGGGATACACCTCATAAAAACCCGGGGGATGAACATCGGATTTGACATATTTCCATTCTTCATGGATACGCAGGGCATAAACCAATGGCCCGCGCTCGACAGCGGCGGAGTTCTCATACCATCGACTCGTTTTTATTTGCATGGGAAGAATGAGTTCAACCTGGTCCCGGGATTTCCATTGGCGTTTTATTTGTACAATTTGATTGCCCTGCGGTTCTGCCCATAATTTCCCATTGACCTTAATACCGGCTTTTTCACACCAGCCGGGAATCCTTAAATGAAAGGCAAACGTCACCGGTTTTTTACTCTTGAATTTGAAACGAATAATTTCATCAAAGGGATAAGCGGTTTCCTCTGTAAAGGAAACTTCTTCTCCATCGGCCACTTTGGCTTTGACTTCGCTGGGTGCATAAATAAGAGCGGCCAGTCCATTCTCTGCCGAGGCATACCAGAGATTTTGAGTCAATTTCGGCCAGCCCTGGTGCATGTTGGTGGTGCAGCAGGGGTAACCCGTGGTAATCCCATACACGATATCATAGCCATGATCCGTGCAAAAATGTTTCGGCCCGGCCGTGATTTTCACCTGGTTGGGCTGCTGGTAATACTGCCTGGCGATATAATCATCATTGGCCTGGGTAGGCAAAGAATTAAACGCCAATTTTTCCAGGTGATCGGCAAATTCAACATCGCCGGTAATAGACAGCATATTTTCCAACGAAAACATCATTTCCACTGTGGAACAAAATTCGGAACCCTGCGTGGGATTCATGCCGTGAAGCAGCTCATCCGCACCGTACATGCCCTGGGGTTGACCGTGGTATTTCCGGATATCGACAAATGCTTTTTTAACCGCATCGATGTGTTTTTGTCCAGGATGCTGCTGAAAATAAATAATGGGCTGCTTGATACCCTGGGCAAGATTCACGCAGTGAAAACTGCGCATGCTGCTCAACACGTTGCCTTTAAGAAACATGTCCGTATAGGGATAGGTCTGTTTATTGAGAATTTCAGCCAGTTCCAGCAGGAATTTATCACCGGTAATATTGTAGAGCCAGTACACCACCATCATATTATCGCCGCCCCGGCGGTTGGCCCAGAAAGACCAGTGATCCAGTGGAGTTTTGGGTAATTCTTTGAGCTGATAACGAAAGTATTCAGTCATCAATCGGATCACCCGCTTATCTTTGGTAGCCAGGTAGTATTGCTGCAATACTTTTAACATGACCATTTTGGGCCACCAATCCCGGCGCCGGCCCCGTTGAAGACCCTCTTCCTTTTCCGGGGGTGCTGCAAAAGGCACAGGGCCGAAATAACCATCTTTGGTTTGGCTGCGGATGGACCATTCAATCCAGGGTTGTACTTTATCGATAAGTTGTTGATCATTAAGTATATAAGCCAGGGGCAGCAGTCCGTCGATCCAGTAAGGCCCCCGCTCCCAACCGTCACCGTCTCCTCCCAGCCAGCCGTTTCGGGCTCCCAGGACTTTTTCATAAAGCTTATCCAGGTTCCCGGTCATACCTTTGCTCATCCGCACCAGTTGTTCCCGCAGCCAGCCAGTGGCCTTGATATTGCCAATCGGGAGCATGGTATAGGGCAGAGGCGCCAGGGGCGGCTGATTGGTGATGTAATGGGCATNNAAATAAGCATAACAAGAATTTTTTCTCAATCATTATTCTCACCTTATAAGCTGCCATTTGATTATAGTCGATGCCCATTCATTTGTAAAGCATTTAATCGGAACAGTTAAAAAGCAAGCCCCAGTCAAAGCTTTAAACAACAGTAAATCTTCAGTTTATTAAAAGGTTGAGGGGTAAAGGTTTCAGCAAAATTTATACGTTTCTACGCACCGTCCCCTTTCTCTGATGGTTCTATCGCGCCTGTTCCCTTTTCTCTTCGCAAGCAAAAAATAAAGTGAGCGCTTCATGTTGACAAATCCTCGTATTCATACTATACTAACAACGGTTAACGAAAACAAGGAGATCCTGACGATGTTAATTGCCAACCCCATTTATGATCTCGCGTTTAAGTACTTGATGGAAAACCTTGAAATCGCCAAAGGGATCATATCTACCATCATCGCTGAAGAAATCACTCACATTGATTTCCAGGCCAGGGAGAGTACCATTCAATTGCCATCCAAATTCACCTTTTTTCATCTTGATTTTATCGCGCGCATAAGAGACAAACAGGGTAAGAGTAAGGATGTGTTAATCGAGCTCCAGAAAACCAATGTTCTTTTTGATATAATCCGGTTCAGGCGTTATTTGGGCAGCCAATACCGAAAAGAGGAAGATGTTGTCCAGCCGGATGGCAGTACGGCCAAAGAGTCGCTGCCCATTGTCACCATCTATTTTTTAGGATTTTGCCTTTCCCAGACCTTGCCGGCAGTGATCAAAGTGGACCGTCAATACATCGATATTTTGTCAGGCAAAAGCATCGAGGAGCGCAATGATTTTATCGAATGTTTAACCCATGATTCGTACGTGATCCAGATACCCGGCCTGAAATTGGAGATGAAGAACCGGCTTGAATATGTATTATCGATATTTAAGCAGGAAAGATTGGTGAAGGGGGATAATCGTTTAAAGGATTATGCCTATGAGATCGAGGATGAGTTACTGCAAAAAATACTAAAGCAACTGACCAAAGCAGCGGCTGATAATGATCTGCTTGAACAAATGGAGATGGAGGAGTTAGCGCAGCATGAGTATGAGACTGCATTTGCACCCTTAGAACGTAAAATCGAGAAGCATGAAAAAATAATTGCAGAGAAAGAAAAGACAATTGAAGAGAATCAAAAAACAATTGAAGAGAATCAAAAAACAATTGAAGAGAAAGATAAAACAATTGAAGAGAAAGATAAATATATCAGTGAATTATTAAAAAAATTAGAAGGGAAAAAATAATTGTCGGTGATTATTCGTGGTTGAATTACTTACTCCAATCCCTGAGATAACGGAAATCCATGCCGATGGTTCTAGCATGCAATTTACACACTGGCGGCATGGTACGCTTGTACTGCGAATTGGTAATCATCTTTTTTATTTTCTTTATATTTGCCAGGGAATAGCCCATGGCTTCAATTTCCCCATCCTTTTTCCGGCAGTCGATCATCTGGTATAAAATCTCATCCAGTTCTTTATACGTGATACCAATCTCCCCTTCATCTGTTTGATCTTTCCACAAGTCAGCGGTAGGTTTTTTATTTACAATATTATCCGGTATATCTAAATACCGGGCCAGAGTAAAAATCTGCGTTTTATAAAGGTCGCCCAGGGGTAAAAAAGCAGCGGCCGAATCACCGAATAACGTAGAATAACCCACCAACAATTCGCTTTTATTGGACGTACCTACTACCAATGCCTGTTTCCTGGCGGAGAAATCATAAAGCACAGACATCCGCTCCCTGGCACATTTATTGCCAATCAACATTTTATTGTCCGTAGGAAAACGCTCAAAATAAGCATCAACCGATGGCGAAATATCAACAATTTCATAGTCCACGTTCATCTGCTCACACATGGCTTTACCGTCTTTGAGGCTGTCTTTAGAGGACAATTTGTAGGGCATCAACAAAGCAAAGGTATGTTCACTTCCCAGTGCCTGCTGCGTCAAAGCCAATACCACTGCCGAGTCGACCCCACCGGATACCCCCACGATACCGTTTTTAAAATTATTCTTATAAACCGTATCCCTTATAAAATAAACCAGTAATTTCTCAACCGTTTCCAGGTGTACGTCAAGCATTTAAAATCCTCTTCAATTCTTTAAATATAACTTCGGGCTTTTCATCCCGCAAATAATTACCACCGATTCGCGATCGTCTGACGGTTTCCAGGCTGATCTCAAAATCCAACACATCGTCTTCAAAATATTTGGCCTTTTTCACGATTCCTTTGCCGGGTTCGGCAAAAAACGATCCGCCACCAAACCCCATACCGTCTTCAAACCCGCTGCGATTGACAAAAACATAATTCTGGTGGTAATTGACAGCATAAACCTCCCCCACTCGTTCCCATAATTTGAGAGAGGTCATCCCCTCTTTGGCAATACCGCGATGGGGACTGTCGGATATCCCAATCAAAAAATCCACGTTTTGCAAATAGTAAAGATAGGGAATAATAGGAAATAGGATTTCCCGACAAATAATAATACCTGCGGTAAAATCTCCGATTTTAAAACTCCTGAATTCATCACCGGCTTTGAATATCATGTGTTCCTGGAACATGCCGAAATTGGGCAATTGAACTTTCCGGTGAATGTGAAGCAATTCCCCTTTGGAGAAATAAAGGGCACAGTTGTAAATAATACCGGGGTATTCTTCTACAGCCGCACCCACCATGATATCGATGCGGCGGCTCAATTCCTTAAACCGGTTAAATACTTCATCATCAAGAGGTAAGGCAATATCATATACAATATCCTTCAGGTGGTAACCGCAGATGCTCAGTTCAGGGAAGATAATCAAATCCTTGTTATCTTCAATGGCCCGGTTGATTTTTTCAACATGGTATTCCATGTTTTTCGCTGTATTTCCCAGTGCAGGACTGAATTGTATACCTCGTACTTTCATACCAGTAATATACCATATAACCCCCCTTTAATCAAACCCAGTTGTCAATGCCGTTGACTTGAAAAAATTCGAAATTCGAATATCGAAATCCGAAACAAATTCAAAATTCAAATGTCTTAAATTCAAAACAAAAACTGCGTGTTCCCATGGTTTTTAGCTTTTTTTGTTTCGGTCATTTGGATTTGTTTAGGATTTCGGATTTCGTGCTTCGAATTTTAAGTGATTTTGATGTTCCCTGGAGGTTTAATCTTTTTTATTGATTTTATTTCTATATGCCTGTATAATCTAAATTCTAAATTCTGGAACAGGGATATTATTTAAATTTATTAAAGGAGACAAAAAAGATGAGGAAAAAAAGGACGTGGTTCATAATGGTGAGCCTGGGAATGGTATCGTTGATGTTTAACGGTTTCGCCACTAACCTTGCTGCCGCTTCCCAAAGTAAAGGCGGCGGTATGGGGGTGGATGTGGGATATGCAATGTTTACCCAGGAACAATTTAAAGGTGGGGTGGCAGCTGGTCTTAGTCTTTTCTATTCCTTCACCGATTCATTCAGGATTGAATTAAGAGGTGGATTTATCTCAAACCAGGTGGAGAACGACCCCGAAGGACTCAGTAAAGGGACGTTGACCATGATACCCATTCAATTGAGTCTTCACTACCGTTTTAAAGTCAGTAACACGTTCCGCCCCTATGTAGGCGGAGGTGTCGGGTACTATTTAAATAATTTTTCGCTGGAAGGAGAGACCGAATGGCAGTCACTGGGATTTGATATTAAGGACGAAGTGGACAATTCGTTTGGTTACCATCTTGAGGTTGGCATGGATTATTTTTTTACACCCAGGATGGCGTTTACTCTTGATGTAAGATACTGTATCGTATCTCTTTCCGGCAGTTACTCCATCACTGATCAAGTGAGCTCGATAACCAATTCCGGGGATATAGAGGGAGCTCTTGATCACATTAATTTCGCAGCCGGCTTAAAATTTTTGTTTTAGATCCCAGGAGGCAAAAAAATGAAACATAAAAATATAACAAAATTAACGATTATAGGACTAACAATTCTGTTTCTTGCTGCTTCAATCGTGGTAGTAATCGGTTTTCCGGGAACAGCCCATGTAGAGGCAAAAGCAGGTACGGAAACAGCGGTGCAGACAATAGTAAATCTTCCACCGATGCAGATAAAAACCACACATGAAGGAGAAGAAGGAGACCTCAAGATTGAATCGGTACTGAACCGATTGTTGAAGATTTACCGTAACGAAGGAGAGAAGGCGGCTGGAGAATTTGCAGCACTGAGAAAAATTCCCATAAAAGACAATGATGTGAAAGTGGTTTTAGATGTCCAGCCGCATTTTTCTGCTTCAGAACGCCAGGGTCAGATTCCCCGGTGGAAAGAGTCGGCAAAAACGCGAGAAATCGCCATTAAACAGGCGGCCTCCCGGGTGAGGTCCCGAATCGAAGGATTGGGAGGCCAGGTAGAAAAATCTTATAATTACATGATTCGCTGTAACATCGATATCCAGTCGCTGCGGGAATTGGCGCAAATCCCCCAGGTCCGTTCAATTCGGCTTCCCATAAAACCCCATTTACATGTGATCAGCGAAGGTGTACAACTCAGCGGCGCCAACCTCTACCATGATTTACCACCCTTTAAGTCCGGAGGTGTAAAAGTCTGTGTTTTAGATGCCGGATTTAAACACTACCAGGACCTTTTGGGAGTTGAACTCCCAGAAACCGTTACGGTCCGATCCTTCACCGATTCCGGGGATATCGAGGCTGATGAAGTCCACGGTACGGCATGTGCTGAAATTGTCCACGATATGGCCCCGGATGCGGAACTTTACCTGGCTAATATCTATTGGGACAGTGATGTGCAGGATGCAGTCAATTGGGCTATACAACAAGAAGTCGATATAATCTCTTATTCATTGGGCTCTTATTGGGGAGCGGGGGATGGTACCGGTTATATGGATTTTTTTGCCAGGCAAGCCAAAAACGCTGGAATTCTATGGGCAACCTCTGCAGGAAATTCAGCCAATGATCACTGGAGCGGCACGTTCAATGACCCGGACGAAGACGGTTGGCACAATTTCTCCGGTGATGACGAAATACTGGATTTTTATGTACCGGCACAAATGGGAATAGATTGGGGCGTCGAAGCCACTTTAAAATGGTACGACTGGGGAACCTGGAATGACCAAACTGGTTACAGCGGCTCCCACCAGGATTATGACCTCTATCTCTATGTATGGGATGCGGACACCAACCAGTGGGAGGAGGTGGAAAAGTCAGAAAACCGTCAGCCCTGGTACAAATGGCCCTTCGAATATACAAACCTGTGGTACAGTATGGATGACACCTACTGGGGAGTCGCTATTCGCAAAAACCAGGCCACAAAAAATGTCTTTTTTGACCTCTATATCCCTACCCATTCCAAAGGAACACTGGAGTACCTGGTACCTGAAGGCAGTATCACCTACCCGGCAGACTCCCCTAATATCATCGCTGTAGGCGCCATAGATGCGGTAGAGGGTTTTTATCACTATTACAGCTCCCAGGGCCCCACAATAGATGGGCGAATCAAACCGGACATTGCTGCGCCTTCCTGGGTCTCAACTTCCGGTTATGCGTACGGTCCACGCCTTACTGAAGGTTTCGCCGGCACCTCTGCGGCCTGCCCCCACGTGGCCGGAGCCATCGCCCTCTTAAAAGGCAAAACACCCTTTACACTGGATCAAATCCTGCAAATTATTTATGCACGGGCCATAGATATGACATACCCGGGACCGGATAACATCACCGGATGGGGCCAGTTAAATTTACGACCTCGGTAGTTACTTCTCAAAAAATGCTGCCATAAAATGGCAAATTTTTCTTGAGAAACAAGGTTGAGGTTGAGGTTGAGGAAGAGCTTTCCCTCCTTAACCTTAACCTAAGTATAACCGAATCCTTGACTATTCGTAATAGCGGACTTTTTGACGGATTTGTTTCTTCTCACTGCGGCGGCGTTTGGCTTCCAGGCGTTTTTGTTTCGCCGCCTCTGTGGGTTGGGTTTTGATCCGGGTCTTGGGTTTATAAGCAGCTTTTCGGATTAATTTCTTTAATCGATCCAGGGCATCCTGGCGGTTGCGTTCCTGGTGACGGAACCGACGGGCTTCAATAATCAATTCACCGTCAGAAGTTATTCGTTTTCCTGCCAGCCGCATTAGCCGCTGACGGACATCTTCCGGAAGCGACGGCGAACCCTTCACATCAAACCGCAGTTGCACCGCCGTGGATACCTTGTTAACATTCTGCCCACCCGGCCCAGAAGCACGGATGAATTCCTCATGTATCTCACTCTCATCAATCGATATGTCTTTCGTTACGTATATCATCGTTATAGATTAACAAACAATGAACTAAAAAACAAGAAGAAAAGGGGCTTGGTTTAAATATCTATTACTTCCACAAATCTTTTTCTACCTTTACATTGAAAGTCCCTTTTATAGTGGAACCATTGACGCTGGTGAAGTCGATGCTGCCGCTTAATTTCTCAGGGGTGGAGGTAGTAAGGGCGGCTGTTCCTGATGCGCCATCACCTGACATGGCCAGCCCGCCGCTTTGCCCACCTACATAGTAAGTAACCTGGAAACACATACCTTCACCCATCCAGCAGGGCTGAAAGGTCCCTGTAGGTACCTTCATTTTGGCATATTCCTCCATTTGCTGCTGAAAAGGTATCTCCTTGTTCTCGGTTTTAAAGGACACAACTATGGCGATCTGACCGGCTTCCTTAGGCGGCTCGACAGCATAGAGACCTAACTGGGCTTCGTAGTTGGCAAACACCACATAGGCAAGCTTGGCCGTAGACTTAGCATTATAGCGCATCCCGGAAATGAAACCGAAGGCTTTCTTTAGCTCAAAGGCACCCGGCTTGTATTCCTCTTTGTCACTAAATACAACGCTGATCTCACTTGCTGCCTTGCCCCCTGTTTGACTAACAGCGGACTCCGCTGAATCTTCTTTACCATTCCCTCCACCGCAGGCGGGAAGGGCCAGCAATAAAGCTGCTGTGATGACAATAGTCAGTAGATATTTCATAGGACCTCCTCAATCCAATAAAGTTTATACCAAAATCATTTCTAACTGGGTATTTTACAAAAAAAATAAAAAATTTTCAACTCAGGGATATTTTAGATTTTTTTTCTGCCTCCGGCGGCCAGGGGGGCGCTTTTTGAAAAAACTGCCCCCCTGGACCCCCCACAAAAACTTTTGATTAGGGTATTTGGGGATTTAATTTTCTTCGTGTTCTTCGTGCCTTCGTGGTTTACAAAAAGGAGACGGCGTCCCCACTCTATAGGATCCTTCATGACATTTGAAAGGTACCAACCGGAAAGACTTTGTTTTTTTTGGCGTTTTTACAGAATGATGGGTTCATTCATCGATTTGCTGCTCCTGACAATAACGGTCAATTAAATGCAAAAAAATCGACCCGTATTTTTCCAGCTTAGCAGCCCCCACTCCGTGAATTTCTAAAAAACTCTCACCAGTACGGGGCAACCTGGCAGCCATATCTATTAACGACCGATCAGAAAAAATCACATAAGGCGGTAAATTGTACCGGTCCGCCAATTCTTTACGCTGCCGCCGCAAGATTTCAAATAACTCCCTGTCATACTCCTGGGAAATCTCCTTACCACGCTTACTTTTGCTTACCGCCGGTTCCCGGACTTCCTCAGCCCTCAAAATTCCCCTAACCGTTTCTTTACCACTTAATACCTCATAACCTTTCGGGGTCAATTTCAAACTGCCGTATTCCTGGTCCTGCACCAACAAACCTTTCTGGATAAACTGCCGGGAAAGAAGAAACCACTGCTTCCTGGATAAATCCTTACCAATGCCGTAAGTGGAAAGATGCTGGTGATTAAATTTGCCTACTTTCTGAGACTTGGAACCCCTGAGCACGTCGATGATGTGGTTGGCCCCAAAAATCTCGCGGGTTTTCTTAACACAGGCCAGGAACTTCTGCGCCGAGACAGAAATATCGATAAGCTCTTTGTCTTGCCTGAGGCAATTATCACACATGTTGCACTTTTCCCGGGCATACTTCTCACCGAAATAATCCAGCAGCGGTACCCGCCGACACTCATCGGTCTCGGCAAACCGCAGCAGCGCATTCAAATGAATATTGGCAACCCGCTTTTCATTTTCATCTTCTTTCTGGTTGATAAAATACTTTACTTTATTTATATCACCGTAACCCAAAAGTAAAAGACAATAGGCTTTTAACCCGTCGCGCCCGGCCCTGCCAATTTCCTGGTAGTAGGATTCGATGTTTTTGGGCAAATCATAGTGCACCACAAACCGGACATTGGATTTATTAATCCCCATGCCAAAGGCAATGGTGGCAACGATGATCTGCACATCATCCCGGATAAACAATTCCTGGTTCTGCCGCCGTTCTTCTTCGGACATCCCGGCATGATAGGGCCTTACCGAAAATCCCTGCTCCGCCAGAACCCGGGAGAGCTCATCAACCTGCCGACGGGTAAAACAGTAGATAATACCGGACTGGTCTTTAAATTTATTGAGAAACCGCATTACCTGGTTGGTGGGGTCTTGTTTGGGCACGATGTGGATGTATAAATTGGGCCGGTCAAAACTATCTATAAATTCCCCGGTTTGATCAAAGGGAATTTGCAGGCTGCCTTTGATATCCTGGCGGACACGAGGAGTAGCCGTGGCTGTAAGCGCAATACAAACTGCCTGGGGAAACCGTTTCCTCACTTCGGCCAGTTCCCGGTATTCAGGCCGGAAATCATGACCCCATTCGGAGATACAGTGCGCTTCATCGATGGTAATACAATCCACCGGGATGGAAGACAACATATCCAATATCCTGGGTTTTAACAGGGTTTCCGGGGCCACGTAAAGCAGCTTAGCGTCATTCCGGCGCACCCGGTCCACATTATGGATATACTCCTCGTAAGATAACGAACTGTTCAACACAACCGTGGGAATCGCCAGCTCCCGCATCTGCCCCACCTGGTCTTTCATCAATGATATCAACGGCGATACCACAACGGTCAACCCATTAAACAACAGGGCCGGTATTTGATAACAAAGGGATTTGCCGGAACCCGTGGGCATGACCACCAGCGTATCCTTTTTGCTCAATACATTTTGGATGATCCCTGCTTGCAGCGACCGGAATTCATCGTATCCAAATACCTTTTTCAGTATCTTTTTGGCCTCTTGAATCATGGGTCACTTGCCTACTGCCATCTGTATATTGTACGGGCACGGCATGCCTTGCCTCTACCGGATCTTCATTTCTTTCAACAGGTGATGGGCATTGGCAAATTTATCCGTAATAAACAGCACATAGCGAATATCCACACTAATGGTGCGCTGCAGTACCGGTATGATGTAATAATCGCCAATGACACTTTCATAGGTCATATCAAATACAATGCCCACTTGTTCGCCGTTGGCGTTCAATGTCGGAGAACCGGAATTGCCGCCGGTAACATTGGTGGTATTAAGAAAGCAGGTGGGAATATCCTCCAGGTTCTTGTCCATATATTGCCCAAAATCACGGGCCTGGTACAATTTTTTAAGTTTTTCCGGCACCTCGAAGGGATATTTACCCGTCTCTTTTTGCATGACACCTTTCAATGTGGTTATGGGGAGATACGTCACGGCATCCCTGGGGTGGTACTCCTTAACCGGACCATAAGTAAAGCGGATAGACGAATTGGCATCCGGGGCGATTTTTCCTTTATGCATTTCCAGCAGCGATGCCATATACACCTTCTTTAGATCCGACTTCTGCTGATCGAGGATTTTCTTTTTCTCCCGGCTTACGTTTAACTCCTTCTCAAGATCTGCCGCCAAGTTAATAAAGGGATCATTAAGCTTTAAACGTGCGGCGGGTTTCAATTGAATCAGTTCCAGCCGCCTTTTGGGGTCTTTTAAAATAGTAGCCGCATACAAACCATCTACGTGCTTATCGATTCCCTCAGGTCCTTTTTCAAGTACATGAATCAACGCTTTGGGGCATTGGGACCTGGGCTGCTTTAATAGTTTTTTCAACCGGTACTTAAAATAAGCCTTATCCACTTCCGGGTCATAGCGTCGTTCTGCCAGTTCGACCCTGGTTTTAAGCCTGAACATGTCTCTTTCCTGGAAACCGGATTCTCGTTTAATATCCGGTTTTTGTCGTTCTTCAACGATGCGGTAAACCAGGTGTGCTTGCCGCAGTAATGCCTGGCCCCTTCTTCTTCCCACCAGTATAGAAAGCCGCTGGTCTTTCCGGTAAAAATCTGCATTTTGTTGAATAAAATTGTCAATCTCAGTTAAAATGTTCCCGTATTTCTTTTTTCGCGCCGGTTCTTGTTCCACCCACTGCATCCACTTCTTTTCAAAGGTCTTTTTTTTCTCTAATATCCCTTGTTTTTCCAGCCCTTCCAGCATACCGGTCCGATTTTTAAGGCCATTATTGAGACCTTTAATCAGGGAAGCATATTTAATCTGGACACCGCGGTTGTTTTCTCCTGCCTTCTCATAAAAGCGGATAAGATCCCGGTACAGCTCTATCCGCTGTCTCATATCGTCTATGTCTGCCTGAAGTTCCGCAGACGTATCATTACGATTCGTACGGCCGGGATATCCCATGACAAATGTAAAATCCCCGGGTTTAACTCCTTCCAGGGAAATCTTAAAAAAAGACGTCGGGTGGTAAGGTACATTGTCAGAACTGTAGGCGGCTCCGACATTGTCTCTGGATACGTAAGCGCGTAAAAAAGAAAAATCACAGGTATGACGGGGCCACATCCAATTGTCAATATCACCTCCGTAATTACCAATAGACTGAGGGGGCGCATACACCACCCGTATATCCCGCAGCCGTTTGAATTTAAAAAGATAGTAGCGATTACCGCTGTACATGGGTTTAAGATAACAGCGGGTATCTTTGCTCTTCTTCTCCGCCCTGGCAATTAATCGCTTTTTGAGGCGATCAATGGTTTTGTATCTCTTTTCAGGCGACATGCTGGGTTTTAAACGCTTTAAAAATTCAGCCGTCACATCCTCATAGCCCAGCAGAACATCCGCGATATATCCCCTGGCAGGAATCTCTTCTGCCTTTGTTTTGGCCAGGAACCCATGAGTAATGTAATCGTGCTCCTTATCAGAGGCGCGCTGGATGGCTCCGAAGGCCACATGATGGTTGGTCAGTATCAAGCCTTCGGCACTGACAAATGCAGCAGTACCGCCGCCCAGGTAAACCACCGCACTCATCAGACCTGTACCGTCTGTTTTGTAGAGGCCCCCCGGGTCCATTTTCAATCCCCGGGCTGCTAAGTCCAGTTCCTTCATCTGGTGCGGCATCCACATGCCTTCATCAGGAAAACCATTGGCAGCAAAAACCAGTATCAATAATAATATAAAAACAGTTGTCCCGGATAATTTCACCATACCTTTTTCTCCTTTTTTTGAATTGGTCTCTTTAAATATAAATTATAATATATTTTGAATATTGTTCAAGACGTTTTTTTTTGATAAAATTCTTTTGATGAGTAATACGAAAAAAATTTTAACGCTTTTTTCTATATTGACAATAATAATCTGCATCGACGTGATCGGCTATATGCTCATCGAGAAGGTTAAACTCTTGGATGCGCTGTTTATGACCTTTATCAGTATCACCACCGTGGGTTATAGTGAAGTTTTTCCCCTGACAGAGCCGGGGCGATTGTTTACTATCTGGGTGATTCTCAGCGGATTGAGTATCTTTTTTTATATTGTCGGCACCCTGGCAGAGAGTACCTTTGAAGGAAATATACGGCGCATCCTGGGGAGAAGAAAAATGGAAATGCTTAAAAAGATGAAAAATCATGTTATTGTTGCTGGTTTCGGCGTAATGGGAGAACATGTATGCCGGCTGCTGCAGCAAAAGAAAATTAAATTTATCATCATTGAAAATAACAGCGAGCGATTCGCAGCAGCAGAAGAAGAGGGATACAATGTCATATTAGATGATGCCACCACTGAAGATGCTTTGCGAAAAGTAAGCGTAGACTGCGCCACCACCTTTGTCTCTTTACTGGCATCGGATGCGGATAATATTTTCACTGTCATGGCGGTTCGTGAGCTCAATTCCTCCATTTGTATCATTTCTCGGGCTTTGGATATTACCAATGAAAAACGATTGTATAAAGTCGGTGCCAACCGGGTGGTGACCCCCTACGAACTGGGTTCCAGGCGCATTGTCAATACTGTTTTAAGACCCAATGTCGTCGAATTTATGGACTTGATGATCGCTTCCCCCAAAATGTCCCTCTCTATTGAAGAACTCACCATCCAGGAAGATACCCCGTTTGTCGGTAAAAAAATCCGCGACTCCGGCCTGAGGCAAAATTTCAATATTATTGTCATTGCGATAAAACGCAAAGGAGAGATGCTTTTTAATCCTTCACCGGAACAGGAAATCCTTGAAGATGATATTCTCATCATCGTGGGAGAAAAAGAAAAATTGTTAAGCCTCTACTAGCCTCCTCTTCCCTAATCACTATCTTGAATTTACTAAATTGTATGATATACTAATACCTGATTATGAAACGCTTTGTCGACAAACATTTTAAAGGTCTTGTGCTTCTTTTGAGTGCTTTAATCACCATCATGGTTGGTGTATTGATAGGCATTATCCTGGTTTTTCAAAAGGGATTTCCCCAGATTGAGAATCTCGAAGACATTAATCTTAAAGTCATGACAGTGCTCTATGATGATAAAGGAGAAGCCATCCAGGAGTTTGCTATTGAAAAGCGTGCGCTTATCCAGCGGGCGGATATCCCGGATATTCTTGTAAAAACCCTGATCGCTTCGGAAGACAACCAGTTTTATTCACATTGGGGTATTAATTTCAGGGGAACACTGCGAGCGGTATTGGGGATTCTAACCGGACGGAACCTGGGGGGCGGCAGTTCCATTACCCAGCAGTTGGCCCGTCAACTCTTTTTAACTGAAGACCGGAACCTTTTCAGGAAATTACAAGAAATGTTAATGGCCATCCAGATTGAGAAACGATATTCAAAAGATCAAATACTAACCTTTTACTGCAACAAGATACCCCTGGGCAGCAATATATATGGGATGGAAGCAGGGGCCCGGTACTATTTCGGCAAATCCGTTAAAGATATTACCCTGGCAGAAGCAGTGCTATTAACATCTGTTATCCCCAATCCTTATACTACCTACAATGTTTTTAAAAATCCGGGAAATTGTTTGAGAAAGCGGGATTATATCCTGAAGCGAATGCTGGGTTTCAAGTTTATCACGGAAGATCAATATAAAGAAGCGGTAAAAACACCGCTGCCTGAAAAACCCAGTGCAGCCGACCAGGAAAAGATCGGCGATTATTTTGTGGAAGAGACCCGGAGAATCGCGGCGTCGAAATTCGGCTATAACCAGTTGTATACCGGTGGTCTACGGGTGTATACCACCCTGAACAGCCAAATGCAGCAGTGGGCGGAACAAGCCTTAAAAGAAGGACTCCATGCCCTGGATAAACGAAGAGGTTGGCGGGGGGGATTAAAAAACGTTCGCAATAACGAGGAGAATACGCCTATCGAATCCTATATATTACCATCCTGGAAAAAGCTAAAAATCGAGAAGGGTAAAATTTTAGAGGGAATCGTATTGGAGGTGAGTAATGGCAGGGCCATGGTAAAGATTGGCAGCCATCAAGGGGTGCTGGAGGCAGTGGATGCTGAGTGGACAAAAAAGAAATTGGAAGATATTTTAAAAACCGGTGACGCCGCACTGTTCAGTATCCTGGAAATCCTGAAGCCCCTGGATCGGTTAGAAGAGGAAGGGGAGATTGTATTAAAATTGGGATTGGAGCAGGAGCCGGAAGTGGAAGGAGCTGTGCTGGTGGTGGAGAATGAAACCGGTGAGATCAAAGCCATGGTGGGTGGTTATTCCTTTAAGAGGAGTCAGTGGAACCGTGCCACCCAGGCGCTGCGTCAGACTGGTTCCACTATTAAGCCCATCGTATTCACCGCAGCCATTGAGCATGGGTATACTCCGGCAACTATGCTGGTGGATGAACCGGTTATCTTTGACAACAGATGGACCGCTGAACCGTATGAACCGCAAAATGACAGCCGGGACTTTGTTGGGGCGATTACCCTGCGTCATGCCTTTGAGCAATCCCGCAATGTTATCTCTGCTAAAATCGTCAATTTCCTCACACCACCGGTAGTTATCCGCTATGCCAGAAGGTTCGGCATTACCACCCCTTTAAATCCCACCATGTCCATTGCCCTGGGGGCTTATGAGGTGACACTAAAAGAAATGGTAGCCGCATATACGGTTTTTCCCAATCTCGGGATACGGGTCAATCCCTTCCTGGTAAAGAAAATTGTCGATCACAATGACCGAATCATCCAGGAAAATTACCCGGATAAAAAAAAAGTCATCGAAGAAGAGACCGCATATATTATTAATTACTTGATGCAGGGAGCGGTGCAATGGGGAACCGGTTGGCGGGCCAAAAACCTGGAAGCTCCTATTGGTGGAAAGACAGGCACCACGGATGATTATACCGATGCCTGGTTTATTGGTTTTTCTCCTTCCATTACGGTGGGGGTATGGGTAGGGATGGATCTGAAGGAGACCCTGGGACCTGAAGAAACAGGTTCACGGGCAGCCAGCCCGATTTTTGTCCGCTTTATGGAAAAATACCTGGAAACGTACGGCGAATCCGAACCACGCCAGTTCCGGCAGCCGCCGGATGTCATTATGGTGCAGATCGACAAACGAACCGGGAAATTGCTCTCGCCTGATTGCCTTTATCCCTTTTGGGGGGCGTTCATACGAGGAACAGAGCCGGTTCAATATTGTACGCCCGAGGATCACGAAAAGATAGTGGATTACTATGAAACCTCTGACGAAAGGCAGTGAATGCTAGCTTTGATGAAAAAAGTAATTGAAACTTTTAATAGAAATTTCTGCCGCCTTAGAGGGTATGCCGTACTGCATTTAAGTGACAGAACATTGGCCCCTCGCTTTCACGTCAGCACCAACATCGAGGCAGAAAAAATTATAAAAAAAGATAATGAAAAAGAATTGTTGGAGACCTTCTTGCAAGAAATTCGTCCCGGGGATATCGTTTTGGACATCGGTGCCAATATCGGTTTATACACCCTGCCATCGGCCTTGAAACTCCGGGGAACCGGATCAGTCTTTGCGTTTGAACCCGCCCCTATTTGGTTCAAACGCCTCCGGGAAAACATCGAACTCAACCGACTCAGCAGCGGTAACCTTGTAGTCCCTTATAACGTCGGACTTTCTAATAAAAATGAAACGTGTGATATGATAATAAAAGATGTCCAGGGGTCGGGAATGGGCAGTATCTCTCCGAACTACCAGGAGCACCTCGACACGGATAAGGTTATTTCTATTCCTGTTAGGCTGGTGCAAGGAGACCCATTTCTCCGGGAGCAAGGCATTCCCCAACCCAACCTTGTAAAGATCGATGTTGAAGGTGCGGAATTGCTAGTTTTGCAGGGCCTGGAAAAATCACTCCGGCACAAAGATTGCCGTTTTATTCTTTGTGAAGTTCACCCGAGATTCATGAGTGAGCCTCCTGAAAATGTGAAGAAACTATTACTGGACTATGGCTTTCGCTGCGAAATCAGCAAAGAGCGGCGAAGCGAATATCACATCCTGGCGCGAAAGGATTTGCATTGATGCCTGTTTTTTTGCCTATCCCTTTTCCTTTTTGCTGCGTACTGTGTTTTCACGTTGAAATTTTTTGTTTTTTTTATTAAAATCCCTTTTAGAAGAAAAATGAAACACGTATTTATGGTTTTTAATGAAGTACAGAATAAAATGCTTAAATTATTTAAGAAAAGACCAACGTTTCCCCCAAAAAAAGTGCTTGTTCTTGAAGGAGGGGGAATGAGGGGAATATTCCTGGTTGGAGTCCTTCAAGCCTTTGCCGAACGAGGTTATTTTCCCTGGAAATTGGTAATTGGTTCCTCAGCCGGCGCCTTAACCGCCGCCGCTTATATAGCAGGCCAGATTTACCTGGCAAGGGATGCATTTTTTACCAAACTCCTTTCCAACCGGTTTATTCACTATTCTAATATATTTAGACAGGATAAACATATTCTTGATCTCGACTGGATGATCGATTCAATCATTAATAGCAAAGAAAAATTGAACATAAAAAAATTGAGACAATCATGTCCCCTGTTAATTACTGCAACTGTGGTACGTGAACATTTACCCCCGGAAACAATTTACCTGGATTCAAAAACAGATGATCCCTTCATTGCCTTGAAAGCCACAGCGGCTCTTCCTTATTTATATAAAGGCTTTGTCCATTACAACGAACACTTATTATTGGATGGAGGTCTTCTAGCCCCAATGCCCTATCAAAAAGCACTTTCTTTAGGCTACAGGGAAAAAGATATTTTGGTGGTTCTTACCAGGCCGAAAGGATACAGGAAAAAAGAGGAGTCATTCTGGATCAGGAATATATTTGAACGTTACTATAAAGACCCAAAATACACTCACCTGGTTGAATCCTTATTAAGCAGATACGAAATATATAATCAAATACTTGATGAACTGGAAAATAAATACAAGGGTATAGAGATCATATATCCACCGGCGGACTTTGAAGTTAAGCGATTGACCCAGGATGAAAAAAAGATATTGGCTGGTTTTGAACAAGGAATTTATGCTGCGGTTACCTATTTGGGGTCAACTCACGAAACGTAAACCAAACAGTTGGGAAGTCATCTGTCCACCTTCCCTGGCAAGTTTCATAATTCGGTTCTGGTGAATCGAAAACCCCAATCCCTCCGCGGTAAATGAAGTTCTTCAATGGTTTTCAGCCGTTCTATATGAGATAAAATATATTTAGGCCTTGGAGAACCAGGAGGCTGGCGTATCCATATAAGTTCACTAATTTTTTTCCCATCTCGCCGTTTTGGATGCCACGAAGTGAATCGCGAAAAACACTACAGCAGATACCAAAATCCCTGCCAATGTTTGATCCATTCCCAGGGGCAGTTCCAGGTGAAAGATTTTCATCACCAGGGTAGTGGAGCCGGAGAAAATCGGGAAACGTTAACAGTTTGTGCCGGGCATCGATTTTTTTTATTTTAGGGATAATTAACACGGCGCTGAGCCAGGCTCCGACAATACCGGTAAAGAGCAGCCAACTGCCGGAAAGACCGATCATATACCCCAACCCGCCCAAACCGATGGAGAAGCCGCCCCCCACATCAGTGGCGGCGATGGACAGGCCCACGTGAAGGGCCGAAATCGACCGCCCACCCACATAGTAATCTTCGTTGTCCTTATTTTTTTTAAAAAAGTAGACACCAATACCCAGAACAGCAAGCATATATAGACCAAATATGACAAAATCCAGCCAGTGCATCCTGAGTTAGTTTTCAGACATCTTCCAATTCATCGTCTTCGTCAGGCGCTAAAAGCGCTTCAGGTTCTTCGACAATAAACGTATGCTGACATTGCGCACAGCTCATCTCCGTATCGAAAAACAAAGCATATTCCCCTTCTTTAACCCGTTCATCAATTTCAGAGATGTCCCAGCTTTCACCCAGTTCGATGTATTCCCCACACTTTGGACATTCACATCCCAGTGAACATTTCCAATAGGTGATATTTTCCTCATTTTCATGAAGTAAAAATGATTCCATGCATTCATTACAGGCAATCTCTTCACCCGTATATTTTTCCGGCAATACCTCGTTGGGTTCCAGGAATGCTTGCTCAATTTCTTCATCCCCGCTTAATTCCATACTGGCACCACAGTAAGGACAATCACAATACAAGCGGCAGACCCATCGAGCCGTTACTTTTTCCACCTGTCCGTTGTCCATATGCGACTCCGTTCCTCCTTATTTATTTTATCTCATTTATGTCATTTTACCATGTTCATTTGATGCTGTTTACTTTTTCCTGGGGTATGCTTCTTCCACCCAGATACGCTGTCCATGCAGTTCGATTCCATTTAAACCGAGTTTTGCTTCATAGGCATCCCCGGAGTTGAACATTTTGACAAACGCGATGCGTTTGTCTTCTATAATCCGAACAAAACGAACTCTTCCAAAAAAGGAAAACTGTTCTGCCAATTCTCCCTCGGTAACTTCAGGAGCAAGATTAGCAACAAAAAGTTTCTTATTATCTTCCATATCGGTAACTGTCACCTCCTTCATTTTAAACAATGTTTATGTATTTCTTTATTTGGATTGCTGTTGGGTTTTATTTCGCCGTCCACTTCTGGTAGAGCATAAAATGCCTGCCTGGCTTATAATAATCCTTTACCGCGAGGTTGTTCATGACTTTAACGGTGTCTCCTTCTTCTGTGCTGATGTTGCGGTATCCCATTTTTTCAAACAGTTTTTGGGAGGGAATATTCTCCGGATCGATGGTAACTTCAATGCGTTGACATTCCAGGTGATTGACCTGGTTTTCGACTTCTTTAAGGACCTGTTTTCCCAGGCCGGTTCCTTGCAGGTAAGGCATTACACCGATCTGCCAGAGAAAATATGTTTTTTTCTCGTGGGTCTGGGAAATAAATCCCAGCACAAATGCGACAATTCGCTGTCTCATCTCGGCAATGAAACAAGAATCGCCGAAATAACGAAGTAGAATTTTATACACATGCTCGGCATAATTTTCCAGGGGTGGACAGCCTGAGACAAATTCATAGACGTCTAAAAAATCTGTCTCTTTTGCGGTGCGGATTTGAATATCACCTGCCCCTGTTATGGTATTAACCGCTTCGATTTTGTTTTTGATTAATTTCTGGGAACCGATGTCGCTTCGATAGTGAAATTTCCCATTAACAGCAGTTATGGCCGCTTCGATTTTTTGATTGGCTTCAAAGATGGTATTACCTGAAGCCAGGAGGGCAATGCCGCGTTCCGTACCCACGTTTAACCGGTAGTTCTCCTGGAGCCCACAACTCCAGTAAACCTTAACCTGGCTGCTGGCAATTTTATCCCTGTCCAGCGAAATGTCCAATTCTTCATTTAGCTTGTAAGGATAATCCGGGGGCACAATATATTTACATACGGTTGCTTCTCTTCTTAACAATGGTTTTACGGCTTTTCCCCGGATTAATCCACTGATAACATCGGCAATGTTGTCCTCCAGGATGGCAACCGTATTCATCCATTCCGGGTCTCCGGGTCTAAAATTGTACTCCACCAATCGGATTCCCTCCCGGCACAGCATGAACTGACCGTAAAGAATACCCCGGCACCAGGCACCGGTCTCTTTTTTAAAACCGGCCAGGGTTTTCTTTATAATCTGAACCGCCCGGTTGTAATCGGCATGGTTCATAAAGGGCAGTAAACGATTACAGTCGGAATAAGAACCCATACTGGCGGTATTGGGTCCT
>WVZO01000429.1 GCA_011772425.1 Candidatus Aminicenantota bacterium | reverse complement strand
CAACTATATAGAGAAATTATTCAGGTAAATGAAGAAATTTGCGATTTACTACCACCTGCTGAACTTAACCACAAAGAGGAGGAGGCCCTAAAAAAAAAATTACAGAAATACTTCAGACAGAAATTGAAAAAGAAGTAGACCTTATTGTTACAATGGCTTACAGGGATAAGGCCACACAAGGTCATTTCGACCTTGAATCCACCGAATCTTATATACGCGATTCTATGCATCAAATTGGCAGTATTATGTTAGAAAAATTATTGAATTCTGACAATGGGGGTTTTCAGGGCGAAACAATACCTTGTAAGAATAAGAAGGGGCAAGATCACACATTTAAATTTAAAGAATTCAGAAACAAAGACCTACTGACTGTTTTAGGACCAGTAACTGTAGAGCGAGCTTATTATTACGATAAAAAATGCAGAGAAGGCTTTTGCCCCAAAGACACTCAACTGGATATCAAAGGAACGTCGTTTAGTCCTGGAATGAGACGAATTATGGGCAGGGTTGGGGCTTATAGACCTTTTGGTCTTGGCCATGAAGACATAAAGGAAATGGCTGGCATAGAGGCGAGTGACAAAGAAATAGAAAGAGTTTCCTACCAAATTGGTTCAGATGTAGAGGAATATTTTAAGGATGAATCAGAGCAATTATCAACAAAAACAAATAATATAATACCCCTTGAGAATATGGATATTGAGAAAATGTATGTACTAATGGACGGCACCGGAGTGCCGGTGGTGAAGAAAGAAATAAAAAACAGAAAGGGTAAAGGAGAAAATGGGCAGGCAAAGACAAGGGAAGCAAAATTAGGATGCGTTTTCACACAGACAACCCTTGATGAAAAAGGTTTTCCCATCCGTGATGAAGGCTCTACAAGTTATGTAGGCTTTATTGAAACAGCCGAAGATTTTGGAGATAGAATTTATGCCGAAGCGTTATCACGTGGTTTGGAAAAAGCAAAAAAGGTTTGTGTTATCGGTGATGGCGCCCAATGGATATGGAATATTGCGGATTTTCATTTTCCTGGTAAATTATTTACCTGGCACTTTATCCACCAGAGAATGATGAAATTTACTGGATAAAAACACCATGAAGCATGCAGAGTATGGATCAGATGAATAAATGGCAATCGGTAAACAAAAAAAAGTATGCTTTGTACTAAACAACAAGTGGTGACTCTTGCTCACCTCCTACCAGATTTTTTTTTGTAACCTTATTATTCCCTTTCCAGTATATATGATATGGTATTTATTCTCATTTAGAAATAATATTTATGGAGTGAAGCCATGTTTAAAAATTATTTCAAAATCGCATTCAGGAATATCAAAAATTATAAAGGATACTCATTCATAAACATTTTGGGCCTTGCCGTTGGCATGGCATGCTGCATGCTTCTCCTGTTATGGGTGCAGGATGAAATGAGTTTTGATAAATTTCATGAAAAAGCGGAAAATATCTACCGCGTTGAATTGGACCTGCCCAGATCCAATGGTACTTCACACACCAGGCTGACTTCTTATCCCTTGGGCGGCGCCATACAGGAAAACATCCCGGAAGTCAAATATGCGGCACGACTCGCCAATATCAGAGGCCTGATGATCCGCTATGGAGATAAAACCTTCATCGAGGACGAAATCAGAGCCGTGGATCCATCCTTTCTTCAAATATTTACTTTTCCTTTGATAAGTGGAAATCCAAAAACAGCATTAAATCAAACGTACTCCATTCTGATTACAGAGGAGTTGGCGGTTAAATATTTTGGCACAGATGATCCCCTTGGAAAAATCATGACAGTTAACAACAACTATGATTTTACGGTAACAGGTGTGATGAAGAATGTACCGGAGAATTCCACTATTACATTTAACATACTTGTGCCTTTGGAATTCTTAAAAGACCTGGGAGAGTATTACGACTTCTGGCGCAGTCTCAACTGCCATACCTGGGTCGAACTTTACCCGAACAGTCAGACAGCTCCGGTGAACAAGAAAATTGCTGCGTTGCTGGAGAGGAATTCTCCCTCCACCGCATCCCCGTGGGTATTTTCATTAATGCCCATCACTGACATTAATTTATATGGTTTTGCCAACGCCTTCACGCAAGTCAGAGGAAATATTCAAAGCGTTTATATCTTCAGCGGCCTGGCTTGTCTGGTTCTCATTATCGCCTGCATCAATTTCATGAATTTATCCACAGCACGCTCGTCGAAACGCGCATTAGAGGTTGGACTTAAAAAAGTGGTGGGCGCCAGGCGGAGTCAGATCATCGCCCAATTCTTTGGTGAATCGATTCTGACAACACTCATTGCGTTCTTATTTTCACTAATACTTTTCTGGATAATACTCCCTATATTCAATGATCTGTCGGCCAAAGATTTCACCTTTCATTCCATTTTGAATCTTAACTTCATCATGAGTTTCCTGGGCATTACTTTAATAACCGGATTTTTATCAGGAAGCTATCCCGCGCTTTACCTCTCATCATTTCAGCCGGTAAAGGTGCTTGCGGGCAGATCGCGGTCTGGAACGGAAAACGAACGCTTCAGGAAATTTCTGGTGGTAATCCAGTTCTGTCTTTCCATCATCGCCATCGTGGGCACCATGGTTGTTTATCAACAATTGGAGTATATGAGAAATAAAAACTTGGGATATGATAAAGAACAACTGATCTATCTACCCCTACGGGGGGATACGCGGCATTCCTATTCCGTTTTCAAGGATCAATTATTAAGAGATTCAAGAATCATTGGGATTACCGGTGCCCGGCAGCGACCCACGGCCTTTGGATCTAAAATCGGAGGTGTGGATTGGGAGGGCAAGGATCCTGACAGCCAGGTCAGTTTGGGGTATACCTCAGTGGATTTCGATTTTGTAGAGACCATGAAGATCGATTTGAAGGAAGGAAGAGCATTTTTAAAGAGTAGAGCAACCGATACGTCCAATGCCTTTCTGGTCAATGAGGAAGTAGCGAACCTCATGGGAGGGAATTCTGTCATCGGAAAAAGGTTATCAGCGTTGGGAATCGATGGCCGCATCATAGGTGTCATGAAAAATTTCCATTATCAATCTGTTAAAAACCCTATCGAACCATTCATACTTCTTGTTCGTCCTGAACAGGTGGAATACGCCATTGTCCGGCTCCAGAAAGGCGACCTTCCCTCCTCACTCAACGTTGTGAAATCCACCTGGCTGAATTTATTTCCCGCATATCCCTTTGAATATTCATTTATTGACGATGATTTTGCCAAGGTGTTCCAGGCCGACCAACGGATGGGAGCCATCCTGAAATACGCAACCATTATCACCATATTCATCGCGTGCCTGGGATTGTTTGGACTTGCAGCATTTATAGTAGAAAAACGAACGAAAGAAATTGGTATCCGAAAAACGCTGGGCGCCACGGTTTCAGGCATTACTATCATGCTCACAAAAGAGTTTGTGAAATGGGTCATGATGGCTAATATGATTGCACTGCCTATCGCTTACGTTTTAATGAATCAATGGCTGCAGGACTATGCTTATCCCATCACCATGGACTGGTGGATATTTTTCCTGGCCTTTTTTATTAGCATCATTATTGCCATACTCACGGTGAGTTACCAATCCGTTAGAGTGGCATTGACCAATCCAGTCAATAGCTTGAAATATGAATGACAAACAGGCGGTAGACCGGAGTCGAAAGATAGAAGTTAGAGTCGTCCCATAAAAAGCCGATATTTGTAAAATTTCTGCCTGTCCCTCTATTAGCTATAAGGCGCCCTTCGGACATTTTTAAAACGCCTGCGGCGATTCCATTTTTTAATTTGTCGATCCCAAGGTGCATAAATTACCTGGCCCCACTCTTTTTCTTTTCCTTTTTGGGGCTTAACTGGGAAAGATTTCGGCTCGGCTGATCTGTCAACAGCGGGCGATAGCCCGAAAAAATTTTTCTTCGGAGCTTGCGGTGAAAAAAATTTTTTGAACTGTTGACAGATTGGGGGAGACGAAATAGACTTTTGAAGCCCCTAATAAGGAATTTTTTAGTCAAATACAAAAAAGTCGCCAGGCAAGTAAACCCTTATAATTGGCTTTTCATTTTGGCATGGTTTTACGCAGTCTGTTCTCATCATACAACAGGCGCACTTCCGTCCCATTTCCCAAAAGGCCCATCAATAGGGAAAAATCGTTTTCAGGTGATTATTTCCTGGGGTTTTTTCAATTACTATAAACCACTAAAAACTACTAAAAGGTGATAAAAGGTGACATAAGGTGGTCACTTTTTAGCCACCACTATTTTGGGCAATCTGAGGAAAATCAAAGCAGTGAGGTATCACCCCCGGATTCAGAACGTTATCTCTCATTTCCATGCAAATCCTATCACATTTAGATGAGCTATATGCAGTAGCACGTCCGCCTCCAGCGTTTTGTTATATATTTGGATCAGGTCTTGTTTTTTGCATTATTTTTGGAGTCCACCTCTCTCACCCGAGCAAATGCCGCCTGGATGACGGAGAATGGCAACGCACATTTTTTGATCGCTTTTTTCTGCCAGGCTTCACCTCTTCGTGTGTAGCGCGCGATATAGAGACCTTTTAGATTTGATGGCGGATCCGGGGCACTCGCTTCCAATAGAGGGAAGGTTATCTTGGATTGTGCATGTACGTAGCCAAGCTCGTACATCACATTCATGTTGAGTTCACTCAATTCGACCAGGATGGCTCCGCTCCTGTCGATTAGCGCCAGAAGTACTTCGAAATACTCTTCATTAGCGATTCCACCCCAAGCTCGTATTGGTTGGTAACCGAACTGTTTCAACAGGGGAGCATAAAAACTTGGGAAATTACTACGATACTTCTCCGAGAAAGGCATGATCACGAATGCAGTCTGCGGCTCGGTCGGGAGCGGATCAAGGATTTTCTTTAAGAAAATCAAAGAACTGGAATGGAGAGAGTTGAGGGATATCCCCCCCTTGGTGGCTTCGACCTCCTCGGTAAACTTGGTAAGTGCCTCACGAGGTATACCGAACTCCTTCATTAGATTGTTGACGGTCTTGTTCAGCATCTCGGTTTCGCCGCCGAAGGCCCGCTGAATCACATACTCAATGGCTGCTGTGCCAAGCAAGACGAATCCTGAAATCTTCAATGCCCTCGCATTTAGGGCAGATAGATAATTGCTAAGGATCTCCGTGTGATTCTCTTTATATGTTGTGTGATCCTCGGGCAGATCCAACGGTACATTGATCTCCTCGGCAAATTCCAGAAGCCGTTCCCGAAGCACGGGATAGCGCTCTGAAGCGCCTTTAGCTGCAGCTCCGGCCGAGCCGAAGAAGAAACCCATCATCATACCGTTGTACCGGCAGTACAGTGGAGATGCTCCTTCAGACAACTCTTTTTCGGACATTTTTCACCTTATTTTTACTAAGAGTGTAGTAATTGATAATACTTTTGGAAAAAAGGGGGACGATGCGTGCGAGTGTGCGAATGTTGCTGATCATTTTCCACTCCCTTTCATTTCTTGTTCCTTTGACCTACGAGGGATTTAAATACTCTGGAATAGACCAGGGCCAGATTCGTAGCGCACGTAAGCCCCCGCCCTTAGAGGATGTTCTGGAACCTTAACCTCTTTATCCACGCCAACTCAGGTGTTATCCATCTAAACATCTCTGGTTCCAATTCTGCACAGGCTCCCGCCATAAAGGTCTGAGTCTTTCATCTTCACCCTTTTGACACTAGTAATATGATTTGCCCATCTCAACTTAACCACTGCCTATCTTCCGACCTCCGCTTCAAATGAAGCTTTCAGCATCTACTAACTTTTCTTCAACTCTTCCGTTCTCGAAATTATAGATTATCACACCAGAGAGGAAATATCAAGATATTTTTGAAAAATGAGTAGAAATACTTATTTGTTGCCTGGAGGATTAACGGGGGGCAGAAGGGATGGAGAGCGAAAATAAGGTGACGGTGCGTCAAAACGTCTAAGAAAAAAGTGAAAGTCAAAAAATCTCTGACCCACTGGCTTTCTGACCTTTCGCCGCAGGCGTCTAACATTCGCCCGAAAGGCACCTCTTCAAGCTGAACTCTCGTACCGCACGGGCACTCTGAAAAACCTATTGCCCTCCGTGCGGATCTACTAACCCCTATTTTTATCTACAGGATGGGCAGTAATGCCTGTGAGCTAAAAGACGTTAAGCCTGCCCATCCTGATCTCATAAGAGTTTATTTGCCTTCGGCGACCAGGGGGGCTTTTTTGAAAAACCGCCCCCCTGGACCCCCCGAAAAACTTTTTATTAGTGTATATTCCCTGAGGGGTTGGCTTTTAAAAGATATTTGTTATAATTGACTATAGGCAAAACACACGATGAAAAATATCTTCACTCCGATTTTTTTGATCAGTCTTTCTATGTTGTTTATTTCTCACACTTTTGGCCTGATGAATTCCCAGGTGATTCAACTAGCTGCCGTGATTGCTGCTGTAATGGCAGCATTATTCTACGGGATAAAGAAATTTAAGCTCAGTTATGGATTGATTACCCTGGCCATCGGACTGTTGATCACCGCCCAATTCGTAAAGGAGAAAGATGACTATTATCACATTACCCGTTCGCCTATTATCAATGCTGCGCAAGGTCAGTATGTATCCATTGAAGGAAAATTAACCGCGTTTCCCGAAATCGAAACCGAACATTCGGTGCTAGTCCTGGAAACCCGAAGCATTGAGTTTCATAAAAAGAAGTTTCTTAAGCCTTTTAATATAAGGATAAGAGTAAAGGGTAATCTCAAGGAGCTTTATAGAGGGGACATCATTGCCATCGATGCCAGGATTTATACGCATAACTTTAACCGGAATTTCTATCGAAACCCTGTGGAAGATTACGTATTGGTGCGTAAGGCGCATTTTAATGGCTATTGCAAATCCTCACGCATGGTGACGGTTCTCGAAAAAACATCCCTGGTGTGGCGAATAATCGGGGCCTGGAGGAATAAGATAAGAAATGCAATAGAAGAAAAGTACCGGGAGCCTTCGGCCGCCGCAGAGGAAAAAGAAAAACTGGATAAAAAAGGTGTTTTTCTCCAGGCTATTTTGATTGGGGAGCGGGGAAAGCTGACCAATGACCAGAGAGAGAATCTATTACAAACCGGGGTATATCATTTACTGGCTATTTCAGGCGCCCATATCGGTATTATTGCCCTGTTTTCCCTGGGAATGCTAAAGCTTTTAGGGGTGTCTTTCAAAAAAAGATATATATTGACTGCCCTGGTATTGATTGTATTTTTGGTGCTTTCGGGTTTTAGAATATCTGCGGAGCGGGCGGTGTTGATGGCCATATTTATATTTATTGCCCGGATACTTTATTTGGATATCAACATCTTTAATATTATTTCTCTTTGCGGGTTATTTATGTTGGCACGAAATCCTGCGGAATTCCTGGATGCAGGGTTTATGTTAACCTTCACCCTTACCGCGGCCATCGTGGTAGGGCGCCGTGTTTTTCTGCCTTTGTTAAACAAAATATTCGTTGATCCTTTCTCAGAAAATGTTTCTGACAACGACGATGTCGATAACGAAGAAAGAAGTAATATGTCACCCATGGGACTGGATGCGGGGAACCCCGTACAATGGCTTTGCCGTGCAATCAAAAGTTTTTGCGGGGGGTCCAGGGGGGCAGTTTTTTTAAAAAGAGCCCCCTTGGCCGCCGGAGGCAAATGGATTGGTGAATTTCTGTCTGCTAATTTTTCGGCATCGCTGACAGCTCTCCCGCTTTCCTTATTCTACTTTAAGCGGTATTCTTTTTCCAGTTTTTTCGCCGGACTGGTGCTGGTTCCTCTTACTGCTGTTATCACTGGTTTGGGGGTATTGCTGATCCCGCTGGCCCCGGTTTCTTCTTTCCTGTCGCAGTGCCTTCTTTTTGTTATTGATATCCCGCTTCGTATCTTTTTTGGTATTGTGGAGTTTTTTTCCGGTACCATTGATTTGAGCATTTTCCGGGCATCGCCGTCGATTTTCCTGGTGTTTCTTATCGTGGCTGCCTTTTTCCTGCTGCCTTTTGCCCGTTCCTTTTTTCAGAAAATTGCCCTGCCTGGAATTATTTTATTGGTGGTGGTGTTTATCTCTTTCAATTTATTTTTTTATTCGCCTGACCACCTGGAGATATTTTTCCTGGATGTGGGTCAGGGGGATGGTCAGGTGGTGGTTTTTCCCGGGGGTGACGCGCTGCTTATTGACGGCGGTGGTGCTTACTATTCGGATTTCCGGGTAGGAGAAAGAATTATGCTGCCTTTTTTATTGCAAAAACGAATCAAAGTGAAATGGGTGGCGGTGTCCCATTATCACCCGGACCATGCCTACGGCATTGCCGAAATGCTGCCGATACTCAAACCTGACGAGCTTTGGATTTCTTCCGAAGCAGCGGAAGATCCGGGTTATCAAAAACTGGTACATGCGGTCCCTGGTTCGACCCGTGTCGTTAAAATAAATGCACCCTTTACTGAAAGAATCGGCCGTTGTACAGTTAAATTGTTGTACCCGGAACGGTTTATCGAAACACATCGTTCATCCAACAATCATTCCCAGGTTTTCAAGATATCTGACGGGCATCATTCTTTTTTATTTACCGGGGACATTGAAAAGGGAATCGAAGAGCGGTTGAGGGAAAATTCCTGTTCACATCTTCGCTCTGATGTGATCAAGGTGCCGCATCATGGCTCGGCCAGTTCATCTACCCGTGGATTTTTAGAATGTGCAGATTCCCGGTTTGCAGTATTTTCGTATGCGGATAACAATCGTTTTCGTTTTCCTCACCTGGAGGTAGTGGAGAATTACAAGAGCCAGGGGGTACAGACTCTTTCTACGGCTCACAGCGGCGGGATCAAGTTTATTTCTTTACCCGGTCAACTGAAGATAGGGACTTCAAAATAACACCATTGGGAATCGGCTCATTTTTGTTCCATTAATTGAGAGCAAAGCTCATTTAATTTTTGGGAATAAATCCTGGCTTTCTCCTCTAATCCTTGACCGGGAGAAGCTGCCTTTTGCAGTCCCCGGACCGATTGGACATAGTTTTTTATGGCTGGTCCCAGGTCCTCCAGCTCATAAACAGCAACGATCTTTCGTTTAGATTCCATGGTTTTGCAAAACACTACCTGGTGATCGTCGATATGTTCGTGGTATTTTTTTTGCCTGGGCACCACCACCGGTATTTTATGGTGGTAAAGCACCAACATGATGCTGCCGGTGCCGCCGTGAGTCACCACGATCTCTGCCTCTCTCATCCGTTTCATCATCTCATCAAAAGGAATAAAGTCTTTATAATAGCAGAATTCCGGTTTATAAGAACAATAACCGGTTTGCATAAATATATCCTGTTGGATAATTCCCTCCCCCTTTAATTGATCGATTCCTTTCACCAGCCGGTCAAAGGGTTGTTCATGGGTTCCTACGGTGACGAATATCATAATAACTCCCCCAGCACAATTCCTTTGGGATAGTGTTTTTTTTGTTCTTCCCAGTGCAAGATAAATGCATCGCTCAGCCGGTATACCAGCCTGCCGGTAAGAGACGGGTTTTCGATCCGCTCATAGGCTTCGATAAAAACCAATTTCTTTCTAAGCAGTTTCCCCAGGTAAAAAAAGGGTATGGCCACCCCGGCACCGGTGGAAATAATAATGTCGGGTTTTTCTTTAAAGAGAACTTTCAAGGCTAAAAAACTATTACGCAGTAAATTAAAAAGATTTCGATTGGTGGGAAAATAGGCCCAGTAAATACGTTCCTTTTCCAGCAGTGAGATGGCATCCTCTTTTTTAAAGGTTACCCAAAACCGGTCGTATTGACTCCAGAAATCTTTCAGCACGTGCAGCAGCAGGAGGTGACCGCCGCTGGAACAAACCAAAGCGATTTTCATGTTTAAACCAACCGTTTAAACAAGGCTGCCAGGTCCTGGTAGCCGATTTCTTTGGTATACGATTTTTTTGCCCGTTCCAGGGCACGTTCTTTCATTCTCATTAACTGCTGCCGGTCCGAAAGCAAAGCAGAGATTTTTTTTTGCAAATCTTCCGGGTTGCCAACTTCAAAAAGAAAACCGTTTTCTCCGTTCTGGACCAGTTCCCTGGCCCCGCCGATATCAGAGGCAACCACCGGCACGCCGCAGGCATAGCTTTCAATAATAGAATAACCAAAGGATTCATAGCACTCCGAAGGAAATACCAGGAGCAGTGCTTTTTTTAATATTTCCCGTTTTGCCTGGCCGTCGATAAACCCCTCAAAGGTCACATGGGTCATGCGGTGCAGCCGGGTAAATTCTTTGAGTTCATCCACCAACGGGCCTTCCCCCAGTATTTTTAATGGCAGTTCCGGCAGCTCTTTAAATGCTTTCAACAGGGTAACCAGGCCCTTTTCCTTGGATAGGCGGCCAACATAAATGGCATAATTTTCCGGCTGCCCAACCGATTCTTCAGGCTCAAAATCGAGAAAATTGGGAAACACAGAGATTTTTTCACCGGGAAAACCCGCCTCCACAAATTTCGATTTAACAAAATCACTGGTGGCAAGAAATAAATCCGCTGTTTTGCTAACCGTTTTTAACTTTCGGTGGATAAACTCGGAAATCGCAATCCCCAAGCTGCTAAAAAAGCTCTTCTGGTAACACCTGTGAATGATACCAGGGATAAAATTTCCTCGTCTGCACACTTCACATACGTTGAAATTATTTCTCAAAAAAAGACCGTTCAGGCATAAAAACTTGTAGTTTTCCAATCGTTTCAAGATGGGAATATTATTTCGTTTTAAAACATTGAGCAGCGACAGGGAAAGCAGCGGCATCAAATTATGCGCCACTGCCAGGTGGGGCTTTTCTTGCTGTATCATTTTTTCCAGTTCCTTACTGGCTGCAGAAGAGTTGATGAGTTTTAAAGGTATCAGGCATTTTTGCAAGAAATTAAATTGTTTAATACTTCGACTGTCGGAGAAAAAATGAATCACCTGGTGCCCGTTCTGGCGAAGAACCTCTTCCAGTATCCTGACGTATCTGTCTTCACCCCCCCGATAGCGATAAAAATTATGAATGAGCAAGATTTTCATTCAGCATTCCCCTTGGCAACTTCTTGCGATTAATCGTTTGCATTTTGATTCGTATTGGCATCTGTATCGGTATCTGATCTTTTGTAGTTATTGTTATGGTAATTTTTTCTCCTATAGTTAAAATTGATATAGTTGAGATAAAACATGAGTAATATTCCCAGCAGCAAGCTGGCAAACAGGCCGATAAAACGTGGTGTGCCGCGGAAATAAGAAACCACGATGGACAGTCCTGAAAAGATAGCGGTTAAAATCAGTAGGATATTGGTTGATTTTTTTTCGGAGAATCCCTTTTTTATTAAGCGATGGTGAATATGATCGTCATCGCCTGACAGGGGATTTTTCCCGGAGAATAGTCTCCTGAAAAATGAAATGCCCGTGTCCATTACCGGGATAGCCAGGAAAATAATAGGGATCATCAAGGCAATTCCCAGGGGGGCTTTATGAGCTGTCTTTAAGGAGAGAGTAGCCAGTATGGTCCCTGCGAATAAACTGCCGCTGTCCCCCATCAGGATTTTAGAGGGATAAACATTATAAGGTAAGAAACCAATGATTCCTCCCAATAAGGCACTGATAATAATGGCCGGGAATATAAATTTATTTAATACACAGATGATAATAATGGTAACAGATACGATGGCAATAACACCCCCGGCCAGTCCGTCCAGTCCATCGATTAAATTGATGGCATTGGAAATACCAATGATCCATAAGATGGTTAGCGGATAAGAAAAAATTCCCACATTGATGCTTTCTTCAAAAAACGGTAAGGTGACCAATTCGATGCGAAAGCCAATGTAGAATAAGATGGTGGCGATAATTAATTCAACCGCCAGCTTCTGAATGGCTTTCAGCCCTTTAAAATCATCGTAAAGCCCCAGCAAAAAGAAAAAAATCATGGAACATATATAAAGCATGATTTGAAACAGGGAGAAATCCACATAAATGTGATATTTTGTACCCTGGAGGAGATAGATGGCAAAGAATAAAATGTAAAAGGAGCTAATAAAACCAAAGAAAATACCGATACCTCCCAGCCGGGGCCTGGGTTCTTTTATCATCTTGCGATTGCTGAAATTGTCGTAGATATTGTATTTCCTGGCAAGTCCCAGGATGAGCTTTTGAGAGAAGAAGGAGCTAACAAAACCGATGACAACGACAAATACCAGGAAAATGTAAATCGTATAAATCATAAGACAATATTATAACCCAAAATGAGGTAAATTCAAACTTTTTATTTGGACCAGCTCCACTTATTAAAATATTTGATGGCGGAAGAGATGTGGTATTTCAGGTGTTTGAATCGTTTATAGGAACTCTTGTGAAAGTGGTGGTAAATAGAAACCTTCGGGTAATAGATGGTTTTGTATTTGGCATTGACCCTGCGGGAGAAATCCACATCTTCCAGGTACATAAAAAACCGCTCATCAAAAAGTCCGACGGTTTCGAACACCTCGGCCCTTAACATCATAAAACAGCCGGATAAATGCGGGACTTCCATTATTTGATTGTAATCCCTGTCCCGGAATTCATAGCGGTCAAACCGCTTTTTAAGGGGGGGGATTGACTTCAGGAAGCCGGGTAAAAACCGTCTGCCGATTAAATCCAACGGTGTGGGGAGTTCTTTGCAAAGATATTGGATACGTTCTTCGCCGATGTCCGGCGGGTAGAGTATTTTGGGCATCACCAGACCCACGTCCCCATGCTCATCCATAAAAGCTATTATTTTTCCCAGCACATCGCTGTTAAAATACACATCCGGGTTCATCACCAGGTGATAGTGTGATTTTCCCATTATTTGTTTTATGGCTTTATTGTGACCGGCGCCAAAACCCACGTTTTCAGAATGAACCAGTGTGACACCGGGAAATTTAGAAGCGATAATCTCCGGGGTTTTGTCCTGAGAGGAGTTATCCACAACAATCACCTGTAATTCATTGGGGGGTAACGTGGATTGTTGGATACTGGTCAACGCCTTTTCAATATGTTCTTCGTTATTAAAGGTAACAATAGAAATCGTTAATATCATTTTCTTAATTCAATATCAATGCAAACAGCTCAAGGGTTTTTTGGGCAGTTCTTTGCCAGGAGAATTTTTTAGCCTGTTCCAGGCTTTTTTTTGACATGTTTTCATACCTGGAAGGGTCTGAAAGCAATTTTAGCATTGCTTCCGCAATCTCCTGCCATTGCCGGGGATCGATTAACAGGGCTGCCTCACCGGCTACTTCCGGTAAAGAAGACACATTTCCGGTGATTACCGGTACTCCCCATGCCATAGCCTCCAAGACAGGTAAACCGAATCCCTCGTAAAACGAGGGGTACACAAATAAAAACGCATTGGCAAGAAGTGACTGTTTTATCTCCCCCTTCACATATCCGGTAAACACCACTGACTCTTCCAGGTGGTATTTTTTTACGGTTTTAAATATTTTTTTGTGAAACCAGCCCTTTTGGCCTGCAATCACCAGTTTGTAGTTTTTTGTGTATTCTTTATTAGCAGTGATTACATGATTGAACGCCTCGATGATACCAGGAATATTTTTCCGCGGTTCCAGGGTACCCACATAAAGAAAATATTTTTTTTCTGTCAACCCATACCGGCTTAAGTGGTCTGTAAGATGACCGGGAGGGTTACTCATATTCACCCCGTTCACCCCCAGGTGAATCACCTCGATTTTACCGGAAGGTATATGGTTGAACCGCTTTAACATATCGTTTTTGGTGGATTCGGAGATGGTAACAATTTTATCGCTTTTTTTAAGGGAAATTGGAATAAGACTCTTGAAAAAGCAGCGTTTGATTTTCTGATGCATGTAGGGAAAGAGGTAGAATGTCATATCCGGGATTGTTACCACCCGTTTGATGCGGGTTAAATAGGGAATGGTATAGTGAAATGAGAAGATAGCATCGATGTTTAACTTCCGGCATTTCCTGGGAAAGAGGATTTGTTCGAAAAAGAAGCGCAATATCAGTTTCCTAAAGAAGCGACTTTTAATGGTGACCAGACGGCACCTGCTGTTGTCTTTGATTAATTGTTTCCATTCTTCATCGTCGTCCTGGGCAAAGAAATAGAAGGTGAAAGCACTGGTATGGTTATTAAGGCGGATGATTTCCCTGACCAGGTTCAGGGCATAGATACCGATGCCGGTTTTATTGGCAGGAATCTGGGTCAAGTCCACAGCAATATTCATGGCCTTATATTGTATCATAAAACAATGGATTGATGGAATAATGGAATAATGGAATAATGGAATATTGGAATATTGGAATATTGGAGAAGAAAGAAGCACTGGAGATCCAGGAACAATATTATTTAAAAGATGTTGACAATTTTCTTAAATTGCACTATTATATAATCAATCCGTTTCTGTTGTACGGAGGTGGATGGCTGTTGCCATCGGAAAAGGCCCCGCCCGGGCGGGGCCTTTTTTTATGGTAATAGATTCTTCCCAAACCCATATTTTCTTCCATTTTGCTGATTGTATTTATTCTGTATAATCTCAACAATTTTTTCAGCAAAAATATGTTTTCGAGTGTCCTTAATCATTCCGTTTTCCAATAATATTTCTCTCCGACTTGGGTGGGCCAATAAATCTGCCAATTGCAGTCCTGCGATATTGTAGGGCTTTAATTTGGTTTTAATTGCTTTGCTTGTCAGTACTCTTGCGAATCTATTTTGCTCTATGCACTGCGTTCCACTATCATACAAATTCCTAAAAGATTTTTTAAGGCGCATATCCTCTTTCCCACCTCTTGATTCAGCCATCACATCTCCGCGTAGTCGGTTTTTTTCCAAAAAAAGCACATAGCGTTCAAGAAGAACCTCTATACCGAAGTGGTATAGATCATATCTCCAAGATTTATACCGCCGCAGATGTTCTAGTTTATCTATTACTACAGTAATCATGGTAAATTCTGTTTTCGAAAAATTACATGTAACAATTCTTTGTCAAATTGCTCTCTGGTATCTTGTTCTCTTAAGGATTCAAAAGGTGGTTTCTTATTTATAATCTCCTTCCGATGAAATATAATCGGATCATCGGGATGAGAATCAAAAAACCTCGATTTTAGTTTTTCAAAATCAGGATAGAGCTGGTTTTTAACAGTATCAAGAGACAAGATAACCCCTGTAAGACTAAAAAATCGCCGATTTGGATCCGATGTACTCTTCAGGTCTGAGTTTCCTACTTCATCAACATACATTCTGTACTTTGCCATTCCTGTTAATACCTCCAATGATAAGAATTTTAACAATTTTTTTAAAATTTCTTAACATCATTATATCATATTGTTTTTCTTTCATTTAGAAAAAATGTGATTTTTTCTGAAATTAATATTGATATCTACTTTACAGTGAGAGGAGATTCAATTGTTCGTGAGAAATCAGAACAATTAAAAAAACATATAGTTTAGCCCCTTTTTTTTGCTGCTTTGAAGGCTTGCTTGATGATAGGACCAATCCGGTTAAACTGCCTGCGGAACACACGCTTCAGCAGCATTCCTTTAATATTAAACATGACAGGAAACACCCATCTTATTTTTTGATGCTTGCTGAAATAACGAACGAGAGAATCCACTTTAAACAAATCTGACTTTAAACTCTGTTCACCCACCGAAGCTGAAACTTTATGATACACATTGGCATTGCTGGCAACCCCCAGTTTCCATCCCTGGTTTAATGTCCGCCGGGAAAAATCTGCATCCTCCCAGTAAAAAAAGAAACGTTCATCCAATAAGCCGATTTGTTCAAGGACCTTCCGCCTGATAAACAAGCTGGTTCCTGAAACAAAATGGAGTTTACCGGGAGAATGAAGGAATCGATCCACCCCCAGGATAGGAAGGATTTTCCCTCCCCCATAGGTTTGAATTTTAGAGGGTTTTTCCGCCAGGTAAATGACCGCACCCAACAGGCCGATAGAATCATCTGACTGCATACGATATACCAATTCTTTTAAGGCGTTATGCTCCACTACGGTATCGTTGTTCAACAGCCAGATGCAATCCGCGTTTTTCATCATGGCATAGCGGATGCCCACATTATTACCAGCTGAATAGCCCAGGTTCTCCCCGTTGCGGATTAACACCAGGGGAATTTTTTCATCACCCGGTCTTCCCCCTTTTTCTGCTTCGGAACGGCCGTATTCAACATAGGGAATCGGCTTGCCAAAGGGTGGGGAAACCAGGTGCCACAGCCCTTCATTTATTTCTTCGTCAGCCTCATACTCGACAATCAACCGTCCCTCAGCCCAGGCCCTTATTTTTTCCATAGACCCATCAGTGGAGTTGTTATCGCAAACTATGACACGGAAATCCGGGTATTGGCTGCGAAGCAAACTTTCCAGGCATTGGATTGTGTCTCTCCAGCCGTTCCAGTTTAATAAAATAACATGTACCTTTACCATTTTACCATTTTTTACTCTCTCTAATACCCTAATTTTACAGAAATAAAAAAAAAAATCAACAAATAAACCCCAAATTTCTCAATTTTTTGTATACCCCGGCAAAATCCTGATGTTTATCTTCTTTAACCTATTTCTACCTTTATCGATAAACACCAACCAATAATCACCTACAAACCCGGGACCCGGAGACCAGGAAAAAACACCCCTGGCCGGGTCAAATGTAGAGCCAATGGGCAATGGTTGTGAAGCGTTATCCATTACCAGGCAGCCGGAGTACAGATGGGACGGGGTGTTTTTTAGTGTTACCTGTTGAGTGTTAGGTGTTAAGTGAATCTCTATTCGCTCCAATTCCTTGATTTTAATGTTTATTGTACCACTGGTATCAGGATAAACATCCCGGCATATACTATCCGTTTCATAACCTTTCTTTATTCCAACCGGGGTAGAGATATCAGGAGGAATTTGAGATATCTTTTCACTTAACACTGCCATCCGGCTGCTCTCCCCATTATTGCGAATGGTAAAGTAGCGGCTGCCGATGCCGTCGGTGTTTCCTGCATTATCAGTGGCAGTCCACTGGATAGTATGAACACCGTTCGTATATGCGGTAGTATCCAGGTAAAAATAACCTACAGCCCCGTTGCTGTTGGCATAACCGGGAAACCGGGAGGCGATATCGGCCCGGTATATATTGTAGATGGGGTGGCCGAGTTTGATGCCGTCCACCCAAACATTAATGGTAGAACCGTCTGTGGGAATAACGTTGGGCTGCGGAGTTAATACCCAACCCCAGTTGACAAAATTGCTGCCCGAAACAATTCCCCCCTGTCCAGGGGTATCGATGGTGCCAAAAGGTTTAACAGCTTCAGCATTATTAATGAAGATGGTTTTGGAACCCAGGATGACCTGGTTCCCCGCCGAATCTTTCGCTTTAACGGTAAGAGTATAAACACCGTTTCCACCATTGGTTAATAAATTGGTTAACATCATATACCCCCAGCCGGCCATATGGTTTTTGGGGTAACCCGGATAGGCGTTTTCCACATCCGGGCGTGCTCCTTCCACCAATACGGACTTCCCTATATAAGTGGAACCGCTGTATATTTTCACGCTGGTTACTTCCACATCATCCAGCACCCACCCGGACACCGGTATACTGCTGCTGACCGTGGAACCATGAACAGGTGTGGCAAAATCGCCAAAAGGCGGCCGGTCCCGGGATGCGTCTTTTACCATCAAATTGACTGTTACTTTTGGGGGCGAATTGACTGCATTGGCAGAAGTAATGGTAATGGTTCCGGTATAAGTCCCTGGTCCTAAGCCGGTTGGATTCACCGAGACCGATATAACACCGTCATTAGCCCCGGAAGTGGGAGAGCAAGACAGCCATGAGACTTCAATACCGACACTCCAGTCTAAGGTCCCACTGGTGCTGACCCATAAATCCTGGGGACCTGTAGTTGTGCCTGAAAGAACAGCCGTAAAGTTCAATACCGTCCGGTTTAAACCGATAATGGCTGCACCGTTGGGGTATATTGAAAAGAGCAGCGGACGGTAGTTCACCAGGCAGCAAACCAGGCGATTGGCCTGCTCCGCGGTAAACTCATACATACAACTATCATCCGTATAATTCATATAGTTATGAATATCATCCGGGGTTCCGCAGGTATAAGTCTGGGTGCAGCCGTAATGTTCGGCGTTTTCACTGTGGGTGTCTGCAATCAAGTCCCCGGCTTCATAACCCTCATAGCACCCGTAACCTTCGAATGTATGCAATAAACCGAGATAGTGGCCGATTTCATGGACCAATGTCCGGCCCTGGTCAAAGGGAGCGTTTCCACTGTCCCGGCCGCCTACGGCTTCATAGTTCATAACCACACCGTCATACACATCCCCGGAATCTTCTTGCGGCAAATAAGAGTAACCCAGGTAGCCGCTGGCCGTGTTGACATACACATTCAGGTAACGCTGTTGGTCCCATCCCAGGGCATGCTTGTATTGAACTTCATTTTGATCATTGTGCCATTGATCATTGGCCGTTCGGGTAATCTGCACCAGCTCAAATTGGATTTTGGTGTTATAACCCTTTTCACCCAGGGAACCCATGGTTGCGGCAAAGTCCTGGTTCAGCACTTGCACCTGTCGATGTATCCGCTGATCGGGAATGTTCCTGGTACCGTCGGTTTTATGAATAATATGAAACACAATGGGGATGATGTACGTTTGCATAGGCCAATATTCATTTTTAATAACTGTCCGGGACAGCGTGCAATCGCCGGAATCTGCCAACGGCCGGCTCACTTTACGATGATGGGGAGGGCGCCGCTTGACCAGACAACGTTTACCCCTCGCCTGGGATGAAGATATGCCTTCGCAAAAGCTTTTGTTTAGATTGAAAGCCAGCCCAATAATCACAAAAACAGAGAGGAATGCTGACAACTTTTTCATCATAACCTCCGCTTTTCCTCTACCTTTTATCATCGATACTTCGGTAATATTTTTATTTTCACGTCTAATCGGCGCGGTCCATCAGTACTTATATCTACAAAAACCAATTCATATTCACCTAAAAACCCGGGCCCCGGTGACCAGTAAAAAATACCCCTGGCAGCGTCCAGGGTAGAGCCAATGGGCAGAGGAGAAAGGTGCAATGCTGATTTCTTATTGTCAAAAAAATGAATTTCTAATCGTTCCAGTTCTTTTATTTCAATGGTAATAATACCGTTATTATCAGGGTAGATTTCCCTGGGTTCGATATTTTTATTATATCCTTTTTTGATTCTAACAGGCGTTGAATAATCGATTGGGATTGTGCTGTCTGATATGGGCGGCCACAGGCAGGCTGTCTCAAAACTCCGGGTGAACACGAGGTTCACCCCTACGTCCGCCCGGAAACCCTTTGTAGGGGCGAATCTTGTATTCGCCCGGTCTCCACATTCGGCCATTTTTTTGGGTTTTGAGACTGCCACCCGCACCTTGCTCTCTCCTGTATTCTGAATCGTAAAATACCGGCTGCCGATGCCATCGCTGTTTCCTGCATTATCTTCGGCTGTCCACTGGATGGTATGCACACCGTTTGCATAGGCAGTGGTGTCCAGGTAAAAGTAACCGACAGCACCGTTACTGTTATTATATGAGGGGAATAAGCCGGCAATGTCGGCCCTGTAGTTATTGTAAGTAGGATGACCGATATTAACGCCGTCGACAATCACATCGATGCTAGAACCGTCAATGGGAATCGTGTTGGGCTGAGGGGTAAGTACCCAGCCCCAATTGATAAAATTGCCGCCTGATGCCGTGCCGCCCTGGGTAGGGGTATCGATGGCACCAAAAGGTTTCACCGCATTGGCATTGTCAATGGTGATCGTTTTGGAACCCAGTGTTACGGTGTGTCCTTCGGCATCCGTGGCTTTGGCATGAATAGTATAGGTACCGTTTCCACCACCGGGCAAGAAGTTGGTCAGCATCATATAGCCCCAACCCGCCTTACTGTTATTGGGGTAACCGGGAAATGTAGATTCGATGTCCGGGCGTGCGCCCTCCACAAAAGTGGCATCGCCGATGTAAACCATCCCGGTTTCATGGCCCGCAAACGGGTCCCTGTAGATTTTCACACTCTCTACTGCCACATCATCCAATGCCCATCCGGTCACCGGGATACTGCTGTATACGGTGGAACCGTCTATAGGCGTATCAAACGCACCAAATGGCGGTTCCTGACCGCTGCTTCCGCCTTGCTTATATTCATCCGCACCGATATCGATACCGGGACCCTGGGGTCTTGAATCACCGTCATAATCCCCGGTTAAACCTGAAATGGATACTCCCTGGTCTACCACCTGCGAAACCTGTGACGCCAGGTGAAGGTCTCCAGAGGAGACATTCACAAACCAGCCGGCCTGGGCATTGGTAATATTATTGCTGAGATCAGCGCTTCCTCCATCCCGTGATGTAATGGCTTTATTGCATAAATTATTTTTAATAATACCGCCGGAAGTCCCGGAAAACCGGTATTCAATGGCATTGGGATAGGTATTTTCCATACAAACGGTGTTGTTATAAACCCGGGCATTGGCAGCGTTTTCCAGGCCGATAGCCACGTCTGCAAAACCATAATCCGTGGAACTATGATAGATCATGTTATTCCTGATGGTGCCCCGTATATGTCCCCTGTTTCCCAGGCCGAACCCGATGCCGCGGTCGCAATTAATAATCAAATTGTTTTCCACCAAAGTGTCTTGTGAATCAGACCAGAAATGGACCGCATGTTCCGCCACATCTCCGCCTGGGCTGCTGATATTTTTGAAGGTATTGTTTCGTACTGTCCAGTTCTTACACTGGTGACCATCGATACCGCCGATGTAATACTGCGGCCCAACACCGGCAGAATACTCCAGCAAGCAATTTTCCATGATGCCGTTCTCAGAGCTATTGGAACTGGAAGAGTCATAGGAGATTTTGACCATCTGTTCATAGGTATCTACGATGCGGAGATTTGAAATTAAAATATTGCTGGAATTGTTGTCGCCCCAGATTTGAATGGCGTGGTTGGCCACCCAACCAATGGTCATATTTCTCACGGTAAAATTTGAACCTGCCACATTAAAAATGTGGCTGACACCGCCGTACATTCCCTGGCCCTGGATAATTACGCTATTGCGGTTACCGGATTGGCTTCTCACCGTAACCCCGTCAGCCCAGATCATCAACATATCGTCTAAGGTATAGGTGCCATTTTGTAAAACGATTTCTTTATCGCCTCCGCTGTTGGCAGAACTGACTGCATTCACCAGTTCCTGGGTGGTGGAAACCACAACCGCTTGCAGGTTTAGGCCTCCCCATAAAAGGATAAGAAAAACCCATAAAAGAAAAGACTTATTTTGACAGTTCATTTTAAAATCTCCGGTATTGTTTTGATACTTGGTTTCATCGTATTTTTCTTCTTCTTTTTTTCGCGTTTCTTCGCGTTTTTCTACCGCATTGTAAATGCCTTCGCGGCTATTTTTTTCATCACCAGAATTATATAAGATTCTGAGAAAAAAATCTCGTTTTTTAGAAATATCTACGGCAGGCTGCTATAAATAATATCGTTGGCATTATTATCCTCGTCAACTAATTATAATATTATGGACAGATTAATTCAACAAATTTTTTCACAACCAGGTATCTTTTCTTACCCGAAAAGCCACTTTTCCCTACCCTCTTCCCCTGCTGTCTATATCAACAAGAGATTTCCTAGCCTGTCCACTTATTTACTCAATAGGAGAAAGGAATTGGAAGCTCAAAAAAAGGTGCTGCTGGAAGACGGGAAAAAGAACTTTGATGAACGGATGGTCTTGTATATTGAGTTGGATAAATGGGTAAGAAAGGAGCAGTGGTTTTTGGAGGAATTGAAAGAGATAAAAGTGGATTATAGGATAGATACAAAGGTTGTCAAAAAGATCAGGGAGGCGGATTCTTCAGTGGAGAAATTGTCCCGGCTGAGGACGGAGTTGATTCTTTTGGAAAGCACGAAGCGGCGGTTATTGGCGGAAGGTAAAAAGGCAGGGAGGATGTCGCAGCGTATCCGGCGGCAGATCAGGCTTTGTGATGAACAGATTGTTGTATTGAACGATCTTATGAAGGTGGTGCGGGAAATTGCCAGGGTGGAGGAGCAGATAGAGACTGCTCGTGCGTTTAAGAGGAAGGCACAGATTGAGGAAGCAGTGAGGCGAGTGTTGAGGCAGTTGTCTTGTATTGAGGGAGAGTTTTCCTATTACAGTCAATAATGGGATAAGGCCGGGTGGATTTCTCCACCGGCCTTCCCACTTTTTTGTCACGTCGCCCGTCAATACGGGGGGTCTACCCCGTAGGGAGGCAGGACAACGTAAGGCGGATCAATTCCATAGGGCGGTTGTGGTTGTATCACACCGTATGGAACGGTGACTTCGTAGGTGTTCTTTTCATCCACAAAACCGCCTTTGGCACACATCATCTCGATCTCAGACACTGAAATAAAATCTTCCATGTGCTTTCTCCTTTTCGTATATTTATTTTTTTTATACTTAGCGAATTATGTCTATGGAGAGATCGCGGTTGAGGCTTCGTTGAGTTCCTGGCCTTGCACCCGGGGGCCGACCTTTAGAGAACAGTAAAGGTTTTCGGTAACCTCACAGAAAGCATCCGACTTTTCGCGCCCTGTTTCCAGGACCTCCAGTGCTTCGCCAATACGGCCATTTTCGGCTAATACTGCCGCCAGGTCATGATAGGGCTCCAGGTAATCATCGCCGGTCAGTTGCACGGATTCCCTTAACAACCGGATTCCCTCTTCGGCCCTGCCCTGTTTACTTATACTGACTCCTAATCCTTTCAATGCATAGATATTCCCGGGGTCTTGCTCCAGGACCCTGCGGTTACACTCTTCGCATTCCGGGTAATTTTTCAATTTATAATGGATGAAACCCAATACGTTTAACAACTCGATGTTTTTTTCATCTTTTTCCAGTGCCCTGGAAATATACAACTCTGCCTGCTGGTATTTGCCGGAGTCATTCAACTCCCTGCCCGTTGATATCAATTGATGGATATCGTTGATTTGTGAGACTTTTTCTCTTTCTTTTTCTATTGCCGCGTAGTACGCACAAAATTTGGTCTCGGTCATGGTTTTATAGCGGAGCCGCCGGATACCGGAACATCCGCCCTGGCAGTATTGGGCATATTGGCATATTTTACAGAACCCGGTCAATTTATCCCTGCGGTTATCGCGGTTCCAGCTAAAAGCCCCGGGACGTGTCCAGAGTTCTTCCAGCGGTGTTTGTCGGACATTTCCCTCGATCAGGCTGTCGTCCCTGATGGACAAGCAGCCGATTATATCGCCGTTGCAGCGGATCCCGATTAAATCTTTACCCGCGGGGCACCCATTCCATAATCCCAGATTGTACTGGGATTTAAAACCGGCCCTGCGGATTTCGATTTCCTTGCGGGTGAAATAACCGAAGACATCTGTCAGGTGGATTCCTATACGTCCTTCTTTCATTATATCGTAAGCAAAATCGATCACGTCGGAGATTTCCGCCGGCTCCATGAGCCAATCCGGGTATTTGAGTAAATTCCCCATTGGCACCGCGGCCTGCAATTGCCAGTCCGCAACACCTCTCTCGAGGAGTATTTTTTTCATTTCCGGCAATTGGCCGAGGTTTTTTTTGTGAATACAGGTAACGATGCCGGTGAGCATTTTTTCTTCATTTGCCAGGGCCAGGACCTCCATGATCCGGGAGAAGGATCCTTTTTTCCTGATAAAATCGTGGGTATTTTCGATACCGTCGAGGCTGATGCCGATGTTGGTGATACCGATTTCTTTTGCTCTCCTGATGGTGTCCCGCTCGATGTACCAGCCGTTGGATAGAATATTTGTAGAAATATTATTTTGTATCAACCGGCTAGCGATTTGGTCCCAATCCGGTCTTACAAAAGGTTCTCCTCCGGATAGAGTAATACGTTGCAGCCCGATGCACTTCAGTGCGTCGCACATCTCCAATGCTTCTGCCGTGGTCAGTTCATCGGGAAGCGGCCCTGAACAACTGGAGCCGCAGTGTTTGCAGCGCATGTTGCAGTCCATGGTTATTTCCCACACTGCTGCTGTGGGTTTGTAGTTCTTTCTTTGCGGTAAATTTGCCATAATAGCTTTCCTCTTTTTTACGCACAAAAAACGCTCGACTCAGGTTTAATTCGTGCCGGATTCTTGTTGGTAATTCTTATAGATAATAAACTTACCATACCTTGAGAAAGAAAGCAAGCTCCCGCGGTAAAAAAGCGGCAATTCTCATCTTAGCCACAGAGGACACAGAGGACACAGAGTTTAAAAAAAATCTTTTCTCTGTGGACTCTGTGCTCTCTGTGGCAAAAATAACTGTCTAAAATTTTTGCGTATAAGCAAAAAAAATCGCGAGAATTTTTGCTTACTGCGCCCAAACGCTGTATTAAATATGGAAAGTGGTTCTTTTTAATAGTGATTCGATACCGTAGAAAGGAACGAGGCGGACACGTTCACGGTTGGAAAAATTTTGATCGGAAACTTTAACCCCAAACGTGCTTTTCTTGATTTCCATGAAAAGATTTAAACTCTTCATCCGGCCTGTACCACTGCTCTTTACCTCCACCGGCACGATCTTATCACCGATATTGGTGATATAATCCACTTCCGCATTGCTGGATTTGGCTTCCCTGTGCCAGTAATACAATTCCGCCTTTTCTTTAAAATCCCGGTAAGCGATCAACTCCAACCCCACCAGGAGTTCCGCCAATTCCCCATTATTGATTACCGTGATATCCGGGTCCAGGAGAAGCGGTCTATGGTCCAGCTTCAGCAGCCGCAGCGTCAGCCCGATATCGAAAAACAATACCTTGAATTTCTTCGGGTCACTCTCAGCTTTCAACGGGATACCGTTGGAACTACTGTGATAAACTTTATATACGATTCCTGCCTCGTGGACAAAATACAAGGTTATTTTTAAGAAATATGGACAAAATACAAGGTTATTTTGCCAGCAATGTGGACAAAATACAAGGTTACGCTTCGGCGAAAATTATAGCCACGAAGGACACGAAGG
>WVZO01000548.1 GCA_011772425.1 Candidatus Aminicenantota bacterium | reverse complement strand
AATGAGGTGGAGTAGAATTAGGTTAAAAAAAATAGCCTTATCTTAGTGCCATTCGTGCCAGGCCAATTTTTTTTATTTCGCCGCAGGCGATTTAAACTTGCCCGAAGGGCACCTTATCTCTCCTACCGCACGGGCACTCTGAAAAAACGATTGCCCTCCGTGCGGATCTACTAAACCATATTTTTATCTACAGGATGGGCAGAAAATCGGGAAAAAATATAAAACTTCATGCCTGCCCATCCTGAAACTCCTATAAAACTCTATCAGAACTTTTTTTGTCTCCGACGGCCAAAAACCTTTTTGAAAAAAGGTTTCTGGACTTCCAAAAACTTTTCATACACGGTCAAACATCGTACCATGCTTTATAAGGATATTTCTCATTGGTATCATTCTCTTTCTTCTCTTCTTTGCGTATCTTCGCGTTCTTCGCGGCTAAAATTTCGCCGCAGGCGTTTAAAATTTGCCCGAAGGGCTCCTCTTCAAATGTCGTAGAAAATAATTAATAGGGATAGAAAAAATAATCACCAGGAAACAACCTACCACATTGTACCACAGATAAGAAATATCCGTGAAAATAAAACATAGAAAAACCCCGATCTCTGCCACAATGCCAGCATAAAACGCAGACGCCCCCTTGACAAATTTAAGGAAAAAAGCTACCAAAAAAATGCCCAGGATAGTTCCGTAAAACAACGAACCCAAAATATTCACCGCTTCTACCAATGTGCCCAACCGGTTAGCATACTGGGCAAATAAAATGGCAAAAAACCCCCAACACACAGTCAACAACTTCGATGCCACCAGGTAGCGGCGTTCACTACCGGATTTATGGACCATCCGCTTGTATATATCAATCACCGTCGTAGACGCTAAAGCATTAAGCTCAGATGACGTCGAAGACATAGACGCCGCCATAATGGCTGCTATAATTAACCCTAACAAACCCACCGGCATGTATTTCAATACAAAAGACAAAAAAATGTAATTGGTATCACTCACATCTTCATTGCCGGAATGCTTCTTGATCAAGGCCACCCCCTGTTCCTTGAGGTCGGTTACCCCCTGCTCTGCCAGTTGGAGTTTTTGATCCACTGCCCGCAGCCGGGCGTTATCCCCTCCTTTCCTCGCCTCTACCAACTGCTGGATTAATTGCGTCTTTTCTTCAGAAGCCCTCTTGTACTGCTCCTCAACCAGGCGGTATTGCTGACCCCAACGGCCATCCCTGACTCCCTGACTTTCCACTGTATTAAAAAACAACGGCGGCGACGTAAACTGGTAAAACACAAATACCATGGCCCCTATCAACAGGATAAAAAATTGCATCGGAACTTTCACCAACCCATTGGCCAGCAAACCCAGACGGCTGTGAGTAATAGATTTACCTGTCAGGTAACGCTGCACCTGGGACTGATCCGTGCCAAAATACGAAAGCGCCAGGAAAAAACCACCAATAAGACCAGACCAAATATTGTACCGGTTGTTCAAATCAAAAGAAAAATCAATCGCATTCAATTTTCCCATCTTTCCCGCCACAAATAAAGTGTCTGTAAAAGAAACATTCTCAGGCAGCAAGTAAATGATCATAAAAAAAGCACCGGCCATGGCAGTCATGATTATAATCATTTGCATGGTCTGCGTCCAACTCACCGCTTTACTTCCCCCGGAAGCAGTGTAAATGATTACCATACCCCCAATGAAAAAATTGGTCAGATAAATATTCCAACCCAACAGCGTAGATAAAATAATAGCCGGCGCATAAATAGTTAACCCGGCAGCAAACCCCCGTTGAATCAAAAACAAGACTGCCGCAAACCCGCGTGTTTTTAAATCAAACCGATTTTCCAGGTATTCATAAGCCGTATAAATATTGAGCTTATGGTAAATCGGGATGGCTGTAATGGAAAGAACAATCATGGCAAGAGGAAGACCAAAGTAAAATTGTACAAACCGCATGCCATCACTGTACGCCTGCCCTGGCGTCGAAAGAAACGTGATCGCACTGGCCTGGGTCGCCATTACCGACAACATCACAATGTACCAGCGTATACTCCGGTCCGCCAGCAAATAGCCCTTGATATCACGGCTGCCCCGCCCTTTCAACACTCCATATACCACAATAAATACAAGAGAAAGAATTAATACTGTCCAGTCTATCGTACTCATTTGAACATCCATGTAAATATAGTAAACAAGATAATCCAGAATATCAGGTTACCCAATACCAGTAAATAAAAGTTCTTCCATGACTTTAATATCGGCGGCGGTTCTTCTTCCACCCCCGGTTTAATTACTGAGTTTTGGTTTTTTTTCATTTATTACCTCCGGCGGCCAGGGGGGCTCTTTTCGAGAAAACTGCCCCCCTGGACCCCCCGCAAAAGCTTTTCATACATGGTCAGCCTGTGTTACAGTGTTTCAGACATCGTACCCCATTGTTATCATTGCAATCTGCTTTTTTCAACCTTTGACCTTCTATCCTTCTTCGTGTTACTTCGTGTCCTTCGTGCCTTCGTGGTTTAATAAAGACCAAACCGTAAACCGTTTGGGTGCAGGACCGACGTATTTGAAGGGGTAACAGGTTACCAGGACCAGCCAATCCTCTTGTTTTTTCTCCTTGACTCGTTCCACTACCTGTTCCGGTGTTAATATTTCGATTTCCATCACCTGGTATTTTTTTATTTTTTTATCCAGGAATTCAAGCTCGATAGAATATCCCACCTGGATATTTTTCAGTTTTCTAAAATGCATATCCCGATGTCCCAGGATCAATTTGATTCCCGGTTCATTTAAACCAGGACAGGAAGTTTCCAGGCAGGGATAGGCGGTTAGATTGTTTTCACTGGCACCATGAATCACAAGGGTACTTAAATCCGCCCCGGGAGCACGCAGCCAGACAGCAGGGGAACCGCTCAACTTAGCCCTGTAATAATAGGAATGCTGCCACTTCTCCCAGGAGTTCCTGGCTGTGATTTCATTTATTTTCCACCGGCAAAGATGGTAAATAGGGCGGGCAGCCACCAGCAGCCCACCCACCAAAAGAACTAATGGCATCACATCCAGGATTTTTTTTATTTTTCTTTTCATGGTTTTTACCTAATAAAAAATTTTTGCGGGGGGTTTTAGGGGCACTTACAGTGCGGTATTAAGGAATACCCATGGAGACGATACGTCGTTTGAAGCGTCGTACGCCGTCCTGGCACTGCAAATGCTCCCCCACGCAGTGGGGTTTTCTCGAAAAGCCCCCCCCCTGGCCGCCGGAGGCAAAAAGTTATTTTCATAACAGGTTGGGAGGCTGGGAAACTTAAAGTAAAAAATCACTGTTCTTTGTCTTTTGACTCAGTTAATTGTTTTAATATTGCCTTGGCATTATTATTCTGTGGGTTCAATTGCAGGGATTTCCGATAACTTAAAATCGCATTCTCCTTATCTCCAAGGGTTAGATACGCCTCTCCCAGGCTGTCAAAGGCATTGGCCGAGTCCGGAAACAGTTGGGTATTCAATTTAAAAACATCCAATGCTTCCTGGGGACGGTCCCACCAGTACAAAAAGTGATATCCCAGCCAGTTCAACGCCTTTTCATCAAAAAGGTCCTGTGGCGCATGTGTTTTGAGTAATTCCTCAATCTCACGATTCACCTCTTTTAATCCCAGGCTGATGATGGAATGGATCAGGCCGTCAACGCGCGGCGGGGTGGCCACCCCTTCTTTGTAATCAACCGTCATTATGGAGTCGGAAAGATCATTGCCGTTTGATCTTTTTGTGAGAGTCATCAACGATTCCTCATCGTCTTTTAGATAGGCGTCAAAAAACAACCGGGCGTATCTGCATATCCGGACATGCAGGTCTTTCAAATTATTTTCAATCGATCTCCAATAACCTGTCACCGGATTTTGTAAACCCAGGGCGGCATAGGAGGAAAAGCACCCGTGGTTGGTGGTGGGAACTTTCACCAGGTAACTGGGTCCGTATTTTTTTCGCTGAAAAAGCGGCGATTGTTTCGGTTGGTTTTCATTATTTTCGGCAAACCGGGCCTGGGTCATGTGCATCCAGGGGATGGTGAAATTCTTTTCCCGGTAATTGGAGTGGTTCCTGGGAATGGGTAGTCGCTTATAATTGACAGCCGAATCCATGCTCAAAAAAACCTTGATGTGTGGATTTCGCATAACCATGAGCAAGCCGGCCATCCCCCCTATGTCATAGCCCGTCACGCCAATTTTACCGGCATCCACAAATGACCGCTGTTTGATGCGGCCCAGGACAAATTCCAGATCTCGCATCTGGGTTTCCAGATCCCTGGCATGGATGTTCACCAGCCGGTAAAAACTGCCCACAAGGGGGCAGGTAGCCACCACATACCCATGACTGGCCAAAAATTCGCATAAAATAAAATGGGAAAGCGGTGATTCATAATAGAGCCCCTGCCCCAAGACAATCAATGGAAACGGGCCTTTTGCTCCTGGAACATCTTTGCTGGAAATCGTATTCTCTTTCAGTAGTTTAGCCAACAATTGCTTTGGAATCCCCTTTTTCAACGGCACCGGCCAGGATGATGAATCATTCCGCTCTTGCTGTATTCGGTCTCCGGGGATAAAATCGGTCACCGCCATGTTGACATAATCCTTCAACCTTATTGGTTGTTTGCCCGCGCTTTGAGCTGGGTACCACAGGTAGATGCGGATCACCCTTGAGTTCAATCGCTGCGATGGCCTGGAGGGATAAACCCGCGAAAAATCGATCACCTCCTGCAATTGAAAGCCCACCGGGTATTTCCCCGGTTTCAAATCCCCGTATACATGAAGACCCTGGGGAAAAGTATTAAATCCAAATGTTAGAAAAATGAAGATGATGATGACCATTTTTAAGAATTTCATTTTATTTACTCCTTATATTGATTCAATTTTAATGGATCATTTTGGTGCCTCTCCCCTCATTTTCCTTCACCCTTCACCGGGGCAGGTTAAAATGTAAACGCTCTCAAAAGCACCTAAAGATTAATGATACTCAAACAAATTTATTTTGTCAAGTCCTATCCCTGGACAATTACCCGTAGGGTTTGATGAAGAGACTGTGTCATAATAGGGGGTGAACACGAGGTTCACCCCTACGTCCGCCTGGAAACCCTTTGTAGGGGCGAAACTTGTATTCGCCCCAATTCCACTAAAACCTAAAACTTATAAGCAGTTTTTTGGGGAAGCGTAAAAGGAGGTAACTTCATTTTTTCGATACAGGAGATGTCAAGACCTTTAACAGAACCGGCGTCCAGGAATTTTTCCATGATGTCTTCTATACAAGGTCCACCTAAGTCGTGAGCCCCGGGTGCCACCAGGTGAAGGCTATTTGGCAGGTGACTGGCTGCTTCCGCACCCCATCCTGGTGGAGTGACCGGATCGAGAGTTCCGGAAAGAAGCAAGACGGGGATATCAGTGCGTATGGGTTCTCCGAAATCGGAGGGAAGTATAGACTTTGGCCAGAAATCGCAAACCGCTATCTGCCGACGGACACGTCCATCACCTAAAAATGTTCCCCTGGTTTCACGGGGAATCTCGTCCGGCTTTATACGGGCAACATCCTCGGCACAGGTCACACACAACAGTTGACCGAAACGAATAAGATTGCGCAGCGTACGATTACCTTCCACTCCTAACCGGGCAAAAAGGCAGTAATCGCCGGCAAATGCCTTGTGAATAAGCAAGGGCACCCGGTGATTCGTCCTGGTGGAGTACAACATGACACGCAGTGCTTCGGCAAATGCATCGCGCGTAAGCTTCACCTGTACGGGTTTCTTAGTGACCGGATGTGTTATAGAAACATCAACAGGTTCCCTCTCCAGGCGGTCCAGGATGATGTTTAATTTTTTCTCCAGGTCCGGAAACGCCGCATTGCAATCAGGATCTGCAGCACATTCAGCAAATAACCTTTCAATCGCTTGCTGGGCTGAAGATGCATGAAAGAGCGGATTCTTGAATGCAATAGGTGCAACGCCGATCAGGATGGCGGTGCGCACGGTTTCAGGATGCAAACGCATGTAGACAAGTGCTGCACGGGTTCCATAAGAGTACCCGATAAGATTGATCTTATCATACCCCAGCGCCATACGGACCTCATTTAAATCATCCATAGCTGCATAGGTCGAGTACATGGTTAAGTCCGCCTTCTGCTTCAATTCTTCCAGGCATGTGCGGAATGATTGGATATCGAATATAGGATCAAGGTAACCTTGCACGTTATCGTCACTGCCTGGAAGTTTACAGTAAAGTTTGTTGGAACCGCCGGTTCCCCTCTGGTTTACCAGGACAATGTCCCGATGGCGGCTCATCCAGGGCACTGGTGTCTGCTGGTAATAGTCGACAGCAGGCACTCCGGGGCCGCCTTGCAATATAAAAATCGGATCCGGTGCAGGTTCAGTATCCTCTGCATGAAGCACCAGGATATCAAGCTCAAGCATACGTCCTTTGTGGGCATGACGGTCCTCCCAAACCTTATACGTTCCAATGGATTTTTTCAGGCCGGTTTTTCTGTCATACTCAACGTTAAGCACCATTCGCCGGGCAGTTGCTTGATTGTCCCGTTTTGATTTACAGCCAAAGATACCCGCGAAGCACAGGAGAATTAATAAGCTTGTAACAATCCATGACACGTGTTTGATTTTTTTATTCATAAAAGCATTTTAAATGAAGTATAGATATATTTCAACTTTTCAACTACAGGAATTTTTCGCCTGTCATGAATGTAGGTGAGTGAGTTGAGTAGGGTGAGTAAGGTGAGTAGGGAATTTTCTGTGACCTCGTTGGTACGTGCTCTCAGTGGCTATTTTCGTTTGTCTCGGGGTGCAATTTTTCACCTGTCCAGTTTTTATGTCGCGTTTTTATGGCAGGAAACGTTGTTTTTTTGATAAGCTTTTGCAGATTATTAATAAAATAAAAAAAGAGGTTGATTAATGATGAAATTTCCAATATAATATCCCTCTGGTTATAAGAAGAAAATGGAAATAAACTTTGAATGCAGGAAATGCGGGAATATATTTGATTGTGATGTTGGCGAGGTTACCCTTCCTGAAAACTCCCTTAGACCTCACTTTGAAAAGAATATAATTTGTCCTACGTGCGGACAACGCACGATGGATGAAGTGTTTTTAACTGAATTAGGGCAAAGCCAACTTACCCAGGCGACCCTGGATATTGAAGGTGTTGACCTTTTTGATCCTGAAGACGATGAGTTGAGTGACTATGGTTTTTTTGAGGGGGAGTGCCAGGCATGTGACTCTTTTCAACCCTTAAATGATACAGGCCTTTGCCAGGAATGCGACGCAAAATTAGATCGTGATTTAATCCGCCAACGGGAATGGGCCTATTCCGCCTCAGCTTTTGGGGTACCCGAATCGAAATTGGAAGAGCTGCGAAAAAAAGTCATTGAGATTTATGGTGAGAAACTTGAATTGATTGCTCCAAAAAAAAGCACACCAAAAAAGTCAAAGAAAAGAAAACGAAAAAAGAAAAAGTGAATCTGTGCACGTGTGCACGGTTTCGCGGTTTCACGGTTTCCCTTTTCATACCTATAGTTTACCACAAATTTCAAAAAAAAGTAATAAAGTAAGGCACCGGTCCCCTTAATTTCCTTTCCTACTTTCTCTTCTAAAACATCGGCAATCTTGTACGCGATCCAATCCCCGTTACTGATCCGTTCCTCTTCAGTCATTCCGCGCTTGAGCATCTCGTATTCGGGGATGCAATCGTAAAAATGGGGGTCCTTTGATTGATAGAGATCGGAGAATTGAGACACATCCAGGGCGTATTCTTTGGTTTTTTGCAGGTGTTCTGCGGCGGTGAAGCCCAGGAGTTTTTTTTGATCTTTCGATTCCAGCAGCACCTGGCCGCAGAAGAGATGGGGGTCTGCCAGCTTGAGGCGGTAACCGGATCGTTGGGCGATCTCGTGGGCCTCTTTAAGGAGTTTTTCGTTTAAAACCCCTTTTGCTCATTCCAGGCGGGCATGGGCCAGCAGGAATAAAGTACCTGGCGCCTTCGATTACTATCTACATCCAGACGCCATCGTACGCCAGAGAATTATCTACGGTAGAAAAATAATTTTCTACGGTAGAAAAGTTTTTTTCTACGGTAAAAAAAAGACGATCTACAGTACAAAACGAAACAGGATTATTTATCTGGCACCTATTTCCCTAACCATTTGAAGCAGGAATTTAAGAGAGATGACCAGGACAGACAAAAGGGCCATGGGTTATCACTTCTCCATGAATAGTCGTCTATTGAAAAAGAATAGTGGTCTTATCACCGATGACCCGTTATCTGCTAAAAACGAGTCAGTCATTGGTTTTTGGTGTCACCAGATGAAAGAGAGCCCCTTGTTATTACAAAACAAAGTGCGGCTGGAAACCCTCTTCAGTAAATGATTTCGCGAGGTCCCCTTTTTAGTTTGCACAGTCTATGTTCATCTCATCCTAAATGCCAAAGTAAAAAGCAAAAATCTTTTAGGAAAGTTCAAAATCATGGAAATAGGTAGAAATACTCATTTTTAAAAAAGTGCTTAACAAGGGGTTGACTTTCTTTCTCAAGGTGTGGTAAATAATAATTTCCCGGTAACAACGGAAATGTTTGTATGGAGAGAAACTGAGTTGGCATTGTTGAAGGGGATAGAGGTTAGGTTACATCCTCCAGGGGCGGGAGCCTACGTGCGCCAAGAAGCTAACCTGGGCTTTTCAAGAGTATTTAAATCTATCGTAATTCAAAGAAACAAAAAGCAAAGGCAAGTAAAAAATGATGTGCAACATTCGCATACTCGCATGCACCGGTCCCTTATTACTTAATAAACGATAAAGAAAGGAAAGCATGAAAATGATGGGCAAAATAGATGAAACATTTCTTGATAAAAAAGCAGAAAATTCCTCATCTTTTACTAAACAATTAAATGACTTCAAGAACAATTATGAGGAGTTAGTACAGGCCATCCAGGAGAAAAAAGTTTCATTTTTTGTGGGCTCTGGTATCTCCCTGGGAACACCCACAAAAATTTCGACAGCGAAAGATTTGGGAAAAAGATTTATGGAAAAATTTGGAGATTTTGATTGGTGGCAGAAGTATTTCAATCCACATGGACCAACTCGAGTAAAAAGATTTTACTCTCCACACTTTGAAATCCCAAGACTTGAAGAAATAGCTCAGTTGTTTTGGGAGCGTAATAAATTCAAAAATTTTATAGATTTTATTATGAGTGAAAAAGACTGGCAGACTAAACCTACTAATATTTGCCATACTGTCCTTTGTGAATTGCTGATTGAGGAATTTTGCGAAGGTGTTCTGACTACAAATTTGGATGACCGGATTGAACATGAATATAAAAACATTACCATGGGGAAAGCACCGAATGTCATATCACATGATGATTTCATTTCCGAAATAGAGCACCGATGTGACATTTATAAGGTTCATGGTTGTTTATGTAAATGCCCAACTAAAAAGTATTTATCGATATGGTCAACATGCCAACTTAAAAGTTCCTCGTGGCCTTCAGGAGTAAATTTTGCTGATGGCATTATTAGAGATCTCGGTCAAAGACACCACCTGGTTTTCGTTGGATTTAATACATACACTGAATATCTCAAAAGAACCCTTGAGGAAATAATGAAAATAAATAGTGGGGAAAAGTTTTATTGTGTCCTTCCTGAAGATTTTGATTCAATAGATTCAAACTTCAAAAAGATGATTAACTTGATCCCGGAAAGGCATATTAAATCGCTCGGTGAAGATTTCTTTAAAAAAGTTCGACAGATTGTTTTCGAGGAATTACTGAATCGTCTTTTTAGAAATAAAGTTTATCCAGAAAGGGAGAAATTTTATGGTGGAAGTGAGCAATCTTGGAAAATTGGTACTTCCGATTTCGATGAAACCGCAGATTCATTAAAACGAGAAATAATTGCGGAGGACAGGGAACGATTCCAAAAATTTCTCCAGCAAGTTCTACAGAAAGAGGGCTTTAAAAATAAATATGTTTCTTTCGAAGATTTCAAAGACCAGATTGCAAAACTCCTTTTCTTTCTTATTATATTAAGGTTCAATTATACCAGGCTTACTTTTTGCACGGTAAGTTTTCGACATTTGTTTATGGATAAAAACAATCAAAAGTTGAGCGTGTTAATCATCAATGGTAAGGGATATAAACCGATAAAACAAATTGTGCAAGAATTAAACAGAAACATCGAGAAAGACCCGGAATTGCAAAACGATATTCGAAATGTATTTATTTACGATGCAATAAAAAATGATTCCAGGCAGGTTTGTCCAGAAGAAGTCGGGGATGGAAGACTTGTTGGAGTTACGCCATATAAAATTACTAATCCCTATTTTTATAAATATTTTATCCTGACAAGTCAAGAAGTGTTTGAGTTTCTTGAAGTACCATCTCTTAAAGATTTTAAAAAAAAGTTGGACAATCTTTCATGGAGAAGAGAGAAGAGAGTATAAATATGAAGAAAATTTTTGATGAATTAGAAAAAGAAGGCTTTAAGCCCACAAGAAAATTTAACTGCGATAATTTAGATAGGATTTTTTCAAAAGATAATTTTATTTTTGTGATTCATGAGTTCTCTGATCGAACGGACCTCCAACAATGGGATACCTACCAGGACGAAATTTGCCGTAAGATTTATTTCTATGACGATAAATCAGAGAGCCTGGATATTTATTTTATCCTATTCCTTTCCTTCGATAGCAATCTTCACGACATTTCTATTATACACAAAATTGAAAAAGACCCATATTATTGCCGAAAGATAATAATTAGAAAAAATCATTATGAGAGTGATAAACTTAAATTACCCTTTATTACCTTTGATTTACATGAAACGCCTGGAGAGAGTAGGGCAAAAACGATAAAAGAATTCCTGGATTCAATCACAAAAGACGAAAAAGAACGAAATATTGCTGAGAAAATCTTTGATACAATAGAGGAAAAAAAAATTGCCGACTTACTGATTGATTTTTTCAGGAAAGGAGGATAAATAGTGAAGGTCAAGAAGTTAGAGGTTAAGGCTTTTCGGGGATTCCTGGATGTTCCGGAATTTTCGCTCGATGGAGATATTATTTTATTAGCTGGAAGTAACGGATTAGGGAAGACTACGTTTTGTGATGCTTTTGAGTGGTGTTTAACCGGGAAATTGAAAAGATACGAAGAGTCTCGTATTGAAAGACGCCAACATCCATATATTGTAAATAGATTTGCCAATCGAGAAGCATTTGTGAAGATTTCTTTTTTTGATGGCAAGGACAATATTGAATTCATACGCGAGGGTGACGAACGAGACAGTGAGTTCGATATTCGGGAAAATGGAAAGCAAATTCCACCCGGTGAAGTTAGTGAAAAAAAATTAGAGGTCCTTATTGCTGACAAAGAACTTCTTGGGCAAATTCAAGAGAAAGATATAGAATATTTACTTCTTAGATCACATTTGCTTGAACAGGAGTTAACCGCAGAATTCATCCGTTCGGTTCAGCCATCAAATCGATTTTCCCAACTTTCAAAAATATTAGGAGCAGATCGATTCGAAACTTTTTGTGGTAAGTTAGCGGGGTCTTTCAAATTCATTGATCTAGAACTTTCAACTTTAGAAAGAGAGCTTAAACCACTTCTCCGAGAACTTGAAGAAAAGAAAAATGAACTTGAAAGAGAAAAGGAATTGAGTGATAAACTGACAGGTAAAATGACTAAAGAATCCATATATAATCGATGCAGCGAAATTGCCCAAAATCTGGGGGAAATGTCTCCAAATATCCTTAGGATCGATGAAGATTGGCTTAATGTTGGAATAGTTGAATTCTCCGATAATATGCAAGATTACTGCAAAGGGTTACTTAGTAATTCGGATAAATTACTGGAAAATGTTGTTGAAACAAAGGCAGACCTTTCCGATATCCAGGTTAATTATGAAAATATCGATAGGATTATCGAAGAAATAAAGCAATATAAGTCGGATCTGGAAGAACATAAAAAAAATAGAAATGTATTAAGAAGTGAAAAAGCCGACATAGAGAAGAAATTGAAAGCTGCTGAGAAGCAAGAAAAAAATCTCGAAGAGTCAGTAAAGCAACCTAAAGATCAGTTAGGTACGCTAATATTTCTACATAAAAATCTGGATCAGTATCAAACAAGGAAGAATGAATTGGACCAGCTTACATCCGAAATTAACAAAATCCATAACGAAATAAGTACCCAATTAAATTCACTCAATAACTTAAAACAGGAACAAGAAATCAAAAAATCCACTCTTGAAAACTATTACCGGGATATTGCCGAATTAGTAGAAGAACTGAAGAAATGGGGATCTATTAAACAAAAACGTGTTCAATTGCACGAGATTGAAACGAACTCTGAAAAACTTAGCAGTGATTTAGAAAAATTAAGAACGGATTTTGACAAAGAAAATGAATCTATCAGGCAACTTGAAATTATGATTACAAATAAAGAAAAAATTCAAAGAGAGATAAGCGCAGAATTTAATGCAGTATCCAGGTTAGCGAACGAACTTGGTCAATTACTTGGTAGATTAAAAGTTCTTATTGATTCATCAATCTGCCCGTTGTGCGGCCATGAATGGGAAACAAAATATCTATTATTGGATCAAGTTGAAAAAATGTCCAGTAAAGAAGAAAAATTAATCAGCGAAAAAAAAGCCAAATTATCAGGTATTGATAGACAAATTTCGCATCTTAAGCAGAAACTGGAGGAAAGGAAATCAGTTGCTTTATCTCTCACGAATAAGATTGATTTATGCACTAGAGAATCGGAGGAGTTTAAGCAAAAAGAAGAAGAGCTTATTGAAGAGATTTCGCTGTGGGAGTTAAATAAGAAAAAAATTCTTGATATGGAAAATGAATTTATCGAACAGCGTTTGGTGGATATAAAGGAGAAAAAGGACAATCTTGATAGTAACACAGCAGCCTTAAAAAAGGACCTTTCCGAAAAGTCAAAATTAATTTCAGAACTGTCGGGCCAAATTAAAATTTTTGAGATAAATAGGGATACAAAAAAGAAGAATTCGGAAAATTTAATGACCTTTCTCCGGGACTTTGAGGAAAAATCCGGCGAAATGGAAATGTCAGAAAAGGACTTATCCAGGCTAAAAGTTGTATTAGATCAAACTGAACAAAAAATAAAAGAGTTAAGCAAGAAGTTAAATATGGTTCGAAAGGAAAAGGAAAGTATTTTAGAAAAACTCCGGGATTTAGATGAAAAAATTGACACACTTGAAGAAAAATGTGAAAGCACAAAGCAAACCATAGAGGACTCCCAAAAAAAGACAAAAGAATTTTCTTCCAAACTCAGGAAATTCAATCTCGAAACATATTCACAAATTACTGGGAAACTCAATAGTCTTGCAGAAGATGAGAGTAAGATTAACCGAATTATAGAAGAAATAAAAAAGCTTGATGAATCGCTTGGTTATTTTAGGGGAAAGGCAAGATTTGAGGAGCTTAGCAAGGATATTCGAAAATTGAATAAAAGGTTGATATATTTAGAGGAAAAAATTGAAAATGTAAAAAAAAGCAGAGAACTTGCACAAAATTTGAAAAATGCAGGAAGAAGAGAAACAAGAAATGTAATCAAGAATCTAATAAGAGCCTATCAGCCATCAATCAACGATTTCTATCGTCAGGTTAATCCTCATCCTCGTTTTACAAGAATTCGTTTTGTTCCAAAGCCTATTCCAGGTCCGGGAAGTGGAAATGCAGTATTCATTGAAGCTATTGATGATTTTGAGGGAGAGGAAAAGATAGTCAATCCAAGCTTTACTTTTAGCTCTGCACAATTAAATGTACTGGCAATTTCCATATTTCTGGCAATCCATACAAAACAGTCATGGAGCAAGCTTAATACGATTTTTATGGACGATCCTATCCAGAATATGGATGATTTGAACATTCTCTCCTATATTGATTTGATTCGTCGAATTCGGAAAAATAAGCAAATAATAATTACGACTCATGATGAAGATATATATCGGCTAATGAAAAGGAAATTCCAACCCACCGAAGGGGAAAAACTTATATGTTATGAATTTAAATCCTTTGATGTAAATGGCCCAGAGATATTGGAATATCGATTCCCCGCTTAGTTTAAAGTTAATTTTTAGTGATAGTTTGTACGCACCGGGCTGGTTTTCTGCGAAAAGAAAGAAAGGGGACGGTGCCTGCGAGTGTGCGAATGTTGCCGATTATTTTTCACTCACTTTCGTTTCTCGATGAGGGATTTAAACACCCTGGGATAGGCCACCTTCCTGCCTGCCGTCAACATTCTGCTGCGATACAGATTTTTATCTGCTGCTGTTTATAGAGTAGAGCTTTATTCGCCCATACACAACCCAGACAAGCCGAAACAAACGGGCTTGCCCGGAAATCCCAAATCACCCGATTGTGTCTAAATAGTGTCCATTGTTGAGTTTTAACAGATAGTTGTAATGAAATTTTCTATTGATCGTTACTGCTTTCTTCAAGGATTTTTTTCAATCTATCCTGAAGCATTTTTTTGTCCGGTAAATATGTCTGGTATTTTGAAACAAATAATTTGTTAGAAATGCTGCCTGTGGCATATTCTACCAGGACGTCATCTTTATATTTCGATAGTATTATCCCTACAGGTTCATTGTCACCTGCCACATTCTCTTCTTTTTTAAAATAGTTCAGGTACATATTCATCTGACCAATATCCTGGTGATTCACTTCTCCCACTTTAAGATCGATCAGAACAAAACACTTAAGAATACGGTGATAAAATACCAGGTCTACGTAGAAATGGGTGTTTGCCAACGAAATTCTGTACTGTCTGCCAATATAAGCAAATCCTTTTCCCAATTCCAGGAGGAATTTCTGTAGATTATCGATCAATTTTTTTTCAAGGTGTGTTTCCGAATACGTTTGATGCTCCGGGATATTGAGAAATTCAAATACATAAGGATCCTTCAAAACCGATTTTTCGTCTTTGATGACATTTCCTTGTTTTGAGAGTTCAAGTACTTTTTCTTTATCCTTACTCAAAGCTATGCGTTGAAATAGGGCTGTGTTCTTTTGCCGCTTCAATTCCCGGACAGACCAGTTCTCAAGTACACATTGTTTCTCATAGAAACTTCTTTCAAGATCGTCGCTGATTTTCAAAAGCTCAAAATAATGGCTCCAACTCAATTGGTGAGACAGTGTCTCACTTTTTGGATATTTGAGATAAAGAAGCCGCATGTAGATAACATTGCTCCTGCTAAAGCCTTTCCCAAATTTATTTTTGAGGTCATGGGCGATTCGGTCCAGAAGCTTTGAGCCATATTCAGCCTTTTCTTTCCCTTTCTGTTCAAATTCAACAATTTCCCTGCCAATTTCCCAGTAAGTTGTAAGCATTATATTGTTTACTAAGGCGTATGCAGTTTTTCTTCCCTTTTCGAGAATCGTCTCAATATTCTTTAGCATTACGTTGTACGAACTTTTTGCGACTGGTTTTTCATTACCTTCTATCATTAATTATTGCTCCTCATGTTTTTCAAAAGCTATAGACAGAAATTATAGCATTAAAAATATCAGGGGGCAAATTTCCGATTTTGGTCTCCCACTGTTCAGGTTGGGAGGCTAGGAAACTTAAAGTAAAAAATCACTGTTTTTTGTCTTTTGACTCAGTTAATTGTTTTAATATTGCCTTTGCATTATTATTCTGTGGGTTCAATTGCAGGGATTTCCGATAACTTAAAATCGCATTC
>WVZO01000338.1 GCA_011772425.1 Candidatus Aminicenantota bacterium | reverse complement strand
ATTTCTTGATGAACCCAAAATCGTTTTGAATGATTCCAAAAAATTTTTGCATGAACCCAAAAGCGTTTTGGATGACCCCAAAAAATTTTTGCATGAACCCAAAAACGGTTTGGATGATTGAAGAATATTTCTTGACGAACCCAAAATCGTTTTGGATGATTCCAAAAAATTTTTGCATGAACCCAAAACCGTTTTGCATGAATCCAAAAGAGTTTTGCGTGATTCCAAAAAATTTCGTGATGAATCCAAAATTGTTTTGGATGAACCTGGACGATTCCTTTGGGTATAGGTGAGTGAAAAAGGGTGTCAGGCCAGAAATAGATGCAGGGGTTTGATTCATCAAGCCCTTCTATCGACGTCTCATTCCTGGGTTTGATAAATCAAACCCCTACTTGCCCGAAGGGCACCTTATCTCTCCTACCGCACGGGCACTCTGAAAAACCTTTTGCCCTCCGTGCGGATCTACTAAACCATATCCAGGATGGGCAGAAATATTTATTAGCTCAAAAAACGTTCAGCCTGCCCATCCTGTACTCCTATGCCTCCGGCGGCCAGGGGATTCTTTTGAAAAACCACCCCCTGGACCCCCACAAAACTTTTTATTAAAAAAAACAAGAGCCTTTATCAATCTGATTTAATCCCTAAATTATCGCTTATGCCTTAGACCGTGAAACATCCGCAAAAGCTTTTGTTTATTTCCATACGTCTCCGGGTGAGGCCCGCGGCATCATGATGAACTGCTCTGAAAAAAGCCACGAAGGGACACGAATAAAAAAATCTGCGTAATCTGTGTAATCTGCGGTTTCACCTTATTTGGGTGTTGGCAGGTATGTAACCGTTTTTGGGTACCACCACAATGCCGTCGCGAATATAATAAATATCTTCATCCACATCTTTTTCTTTTCCTTTATAATCGATAATGGTATTGTCTCCAATGCGTACATTTTTATCCAGTATGGCATTTTTAACCAGGCAATTCCTGCCGATTCCCATCCTACTGGCGGCCACGGTTTTGGCATCACCATAGTAATCGGCACCCATCATCACCACATGGTCCAGGGTAGAGCCTTCTTTCACAATGGCCCGGAGTCCGATTACCGAATCGGATATTTTGCTCCCCTCCAGTATGGACCCATCGCAAATCAGCGTACGGTTGATGACACAATCTTTGATCCTGGAACCCGGTAAGAAACGGGCATTGGTGTATATGGGATTATGCTCATCGTAAAAATTGAACCTGGGCACCGGGTTGGTAAAATCAAGATTGGCGGCAAAAAATGACCGGATGGTCCCGATATCCTCCCAATACCCGGTAAAAATATAAGAATACACGTTATGGGTTTTGATAGAAGCCGGGATGATTTGTTTACCGAAATCCTCACTTTTACTGGATTTCAATAGTTGCATTAATGTATTTTTATTAAAAATATAAATGCCCATCGATGCCAGGAAGGGGTGTTTTATCTTTTTGCTGAGAAACGACTCAGGCATTTGCAAAGAATCCAGGATTTCTTTTTTTTGAGGTTTTTCTTCAAAATCGATGATCTTTTGGTCTTTATTAATTTTGAGGATGCCGTAACTGCTTACTGACTTCCTGGCAATGGGGATTGAAGCAATAGTGATATCCGCTGCTTTTTCTTTATGGAATTCCACGAATTCATAAAAGTTCATCCGGTACAATTGGTCACCGGAAAGGATCAACACATAATCCACGTCCTGGTTTTGAATATAGCTGATGTTTTTCCGGACAGCATCGGCGGTGCCCTGGTACCAGTTTATATTTTCAGCGGTTTGTTGGGCTGCCAGGATCTGTACAAATCCACTGGAAAACCGGTCAAATTTATACGTATTGAAGATGTGCCGGTGGAGTGATTCCGTATTAAATTGGGTTAATACGTATATTTTGAGGATGTCCCAATGGATGCAACTGGATATGGGAATATCGATTAGCCGGAATTTACCGCCGATGGGCACTGCGGGTTTTGCCCTGAATTTGGTCAGGGGATACAGCCGTTTCCCCTGCCCGCCGCCCAGGATAACCGCCAATACATTCTTCATTTTATAATCCTTTCATTAGAGAATAATAGCCCGGCGGAAAAAAATTGTCAAGTAAGATTTCAGCAGTTCAGTAATTCTATTTTTGTTTTTTTTTGCCTTCGGCGACCAGGAACCCTTTTGAAAAAGGGTTCCTGGACCTCCCAAAACTTTTCATATGCGGACATTCATTGTACCACGTTTTTTACACATTGCCACATTGTTTACTTTGTATTTCTTTCTCAACCTCTCAACTTCTTCTCTTCGTGTCCCTTCGTGTATCTTCGTGGCTAAAAAATTAAAATGAGAATTGCTGAAATGGAAATTGCCGGTTGAAATCACTGCCGGTGTTTTATACAATATTGAGATGAAAGACAAACGATTGCTGCGCATGGGAACGGAAAAGCTCCTGTCGCTGATTTTATCATTTTCTTTGCCGTCGATCATTTCCATGACTGCAATCGCCCTTTACAATGTGGTTGACACCATCTTTGTGGGCAAGCTGGGTACCGGGGCAATTGCCGGTTTAACCTTGATCATGCCGCTGCAAATGCTGGTGCTTGCTTTCGGGTTGTTGATCGGTGTAGGAGCGGTATCTTACATCTCAAGGAGCCTGGGAGCCCAGCAATATGACCAGGCAAACCGCATCTTTTCAAGCTCCCTTTTCCTGGGATTGGTACTGGGCGTATTTATTACCTTGTTGGGCATCAGCCAATTAAAACCGTTGTTGGAATTCATTTGCAAAGACAGCCAGGTGATTCCCCAGGCCTATGATTACGGTTATATTATTATATTGGGTATTCCTGTCATGATGTTCAACCTGATCTTGTCTCAATGTGGGCGAGCCGAAGGCAATCCCAACATTGCCATGTATTCGCAGTTAACCGGTACGATCCTGAACATCGGGTTGGACCCTGTATTTATTTTCACGCTGAAGATGGGTATTCGCGGTGCTGCCCTGGCTACGGTGATTGCCAACACCATTGCCTTAGCTGTCATTATTGCTTATTTTGTGGGACCCAAAAGCCAGCTTAAATTCAAAACCAGGTTCCTGTTTCCCACGGCTAAAATACTGGAAGAACTGGGGAAGGCGGGACTTCCCTCGTTTACCCGGCATGTTGCTGCCAGTTTTGTAGCCATCTTAACCAACAGCTTGTTGGCCGGTTACGGCGCCTTTGCCCTGGCTATCATGGGCATCAACAACCGGTTCATTATGATTTTTTTTATGCCAATCGTGGGAACCGCCCAGGGATACATGCCCATTGCCGGTTATAACTATGGTGCCAAAAAGCTGGAACGGGTAAAGAAGGCGTTCTGGACTACCATCAAAATGGTGACGATTATCTGTACACTGGGATGGGTCCTCATTCAAATTTTTCCCGGATTTTTTGTCAGCATCTTTAGTAAAGACCCGGAAGTCATTACCCGGGGCATATCTTCTTTGAGAATAATCAATGCTTTCCTGCCCCTGGTAGGGTTCCAGGTCATCGGTTCCACCACATACCAGGCAATGGGCAGGGGACTGGC
>WVZO01000010.1:1597-7726 GCA_011772425.1 Candidatus Aminicenantota bacterium | reverse complement strand
GAAGAAATGTTCATTATCAGCCGGTGTTTGTGGATCATAAGGTTTTTCCGGGTCCGCGTAATATGGTTTTCGGTTTCCATATTGAATTCTTTTGAGGTATTTATTGGAGAACCCGTCAATCCCATTTAGACGGTTATTTTCATACGATACATCGGGTACATTTTCCAGGTTTTCCGCTTTATAATCATATTTTATCCAGTTCCCTTTGTCATCGTAACTGAACTCCGGCAGCCATTGAAAAATCCGGGTTTCATCTCCAGGGTCGGCGATCCTGGCATTGGCACCCCTTCCAAAAATAGTAACCGCATTGTCACGGGTGGTTACTTTCCAATACACCCCATAGACCCGGTGTCCGGGCTGACTATCAAGGGGATGAGATATTTTTTCAATCCTGGCAAACCCGCCTTCTATCCTGGGCCGGTATCTCTTGATATGGTAATCGCCGTCCTGCTTCTCTTCCGGTTGCCAATCACCGGGAGCCTCTTCATTAAGGAAAGGCACCAGGTCCTCTGCCCCGGAAAACATAAACACATCCGATTCACTGCCATCCATGTAACGGGGCAGTTGTTTATCGGTTTTCCTTTGGATGGAAGGATAACCCACGGACCAGCCCAATCCATAGGGGCTGTTGCCCGCGCCGGAATTATAACTTAAGGTTAATGCAGGCGAGAACCCGTTTCTACCCGGCGTAACGGGCAAGGAGATATTAAATGCCGCGGTTCCGTTTGCGGCATTGACTTCAAATTTTTCATCGATCCCCTTCAGAGCTCCACCGCCTTTNNCGCCTTTAGGAAGTGATATCCCGGGAATTTGTATGGCATCGGACTTTGAAGCATTCTCTTGTGTAAGAGCACTGATACTATTCCTTGAATTCTCTTGAGAATTGATATTGGTGGGTAAGTTTAAAAGTTGTCTTGACATTTTTTTCCTTCCTAAATTAATCTATCTCCTTTGACAGGATAGGGACAGCAATCCTCTTGCCAAAGGGACAGAACTCATGAAAAGCTTTTATTAATAGGCATTTTGAGATATAGATGCTGATTTAAGTTTTTGTCTATATAACTCTACGGTTATATCATTTTTGCCGACTTTTAAGGAAAAAGGAGTAAAAATATCTACTGATGACCTTTTCCGTTAGATAACTCGTCGGTTTGCTATATAGCCGCAGGGTTATACTTGCGATTTCTTTGCCGGATGGATGTTGTATTTATGAAGTGTGGCAATGAATTTTTTAAACTCGGAATCTTTTATATGCATCTGCTGAGACAATTTTTTCAAACTGGAATCGCTTCTTATATAACCATCCGATAAGAACCGTTTAACTTCATCCCTATTTAAATACCGCTTGATAAAAGGCTGCCAAACCGCTTCCCAGAAACTTTTTCCCTCTTCGACGGCGATGCGGATTTGCTNNTTCCAGGGGGTGTCTTTTTATAATAGTCCCGGTTAATCACATTGCCGACATCTTTGCCGGTGATAAGACCGGAAGCATGAATACCGGCCCTGGTAAGAACCGTTATTAACTCCCTGGTATTACCGGGCCAATCATGATGGAAAACCGCTTCCCAGAACCCGGGTCCGATATCTTTTCCTTTTAATAGTTCCCGGTGTTCCAGGACCAGGTTCCTGATGTCTTGTTTGCGCTTTCTTAGAGGGGGGATATCTATTACCAGTACTTGCAGCCTGAAATAGAAGTCTTCACGAAATTGATTTTCCCGGATGGCCTGCTTTAAATCCCGGTTGGTGGCGGCCAGTATACGTACATCTGCTTCATGCTCCCCGGGTTCACCCAGGACCTGGTACTTCCTGGTTTCGATAACGATAAATCTCAGCAGCTTTGCCTGGAAGGTTAGCGGGATTTCCGAAATCTCGTCGAAAAACAAAGTCCCTCCCACGGCTTCATCCACGAATCCTCTTTTGTCAACCCTGGCATCGGTAAATGCCCCTTTTTTATGACCGAATATTTCACTTTCCAGGAGATTATCCGGGATACCGGGGGTATTGACAGTAAAGAATTTTCCTTTTCTCCCGGAATAGTGGTGAATCAATTCCGCGATGCGGCTTTTCCCGGTGCCGGTTTCTCCTAACAATAAAACCGGGTTCTCTTCCAAAGAGTATTTCAACACCAGGTCCCTGATTTTATTTATCTCGCTGCTGCTGCCGGTTATCCCACCCACGTCCTGTTGATTTTTTTTTACCTGGTTGATCATTTCTCCCAGCAGTTCACCGATCACTTTAAAGACTTCACGGTCGGTATCGCTGAAAGCGTCTTTTATGCCGCTGTCCAGGTACAAAAAGAAGCGATCGGACACAGGTTGAATGATCAGGCTCTTGATATGGAGGACATTGGCAGACCGTGACAGTTTGCCTGTTTCGGAAGATATCACGATATCTTCTTCTTCAACAGCACCGGGCTTTTTTATGGTTTCTTTGATGTAACTTTTTGAGAATCCATCTCCCTCATCGATGGTTCTGCCGATTATCTTCCTGCCTTTATGCCATAGGATTTCGCCTTCCCTGTTATACAGCAAGGCCAGTGATACGTCTTTCCCTTTTAATAACTCCCATAGTTTTATCTTTATACTTTCAAACATTCTCCACTTCCTAACAATGATGATTCGGGGATTCATTATATCATGCCGCATTAGTATTGGCAATGTGAAAGAAAACTATTTTTTGCTTGATATTTCTTATTAAATATGTTAAAAGCTAACGAGAGGAATTCTGAAATGATCGGAGAACTTTTTTCTCACTATACGATAATCGAAAAACTTGGAGAGGGTGCCATGGGTGTGGTTTATAAAGCAGAGGACACCAAACTGGGCCGCTTCGTAGCACTCAAATTTTTCCCCGCCGATCTGAAAGCAGATAAAGAAAAAAAAGAGCGCTTCATCCGGGAAGCAATGACTGCTTCGGCCCTGGATCATGCCAACATCTATACTGTTCATGAAATCGGCGAAGCAAACGACGGCCGGATGTTTATTTGCATGGCTTTATACGAAGGGGGAACGTTAGCTGAGAAGATAAAAGAGGGACCACTTAATATGGAAGAGGTTATCGACGTTTCCCTCCAGGTGGCTCAAGGTATGGAGAAAGTCCATAGGAAAGGAATTATTCATAGAGACATCAAGCCGCAAAATCTTATTTTGACCCTGGATGGTGTAGTAAAAATCGTCGATTTCGGCCTGGCTAAACTGGTAGGGCAAGGAGACCTTACCCGGGAAGGAGTCACTGTGGGCACTGTGGGGTATATGTCGCCGGAACAGGCCCGGGGAGACGAGGTGGGCCAACGAACCGACATCTGGTCACTGGGTGTTGTGATATATGAGATGGTTACCGGGCAGTTACCTTTCAACGGCGAATATGCCCAGGCAGTGATTTATTCCATATTGAATGAGGAACCTGAACCAATCACAAGTTTGCGCTCAAAGATTCCCCTGGACCTGGAAAGAATTGTCAATAAATGTCTCTCCAAAGAATGTGCTGATCGCTATCAACATCTTGATGAGCTGATAGTGGATTTAAATAGATTAAAAGAGAAAAAAAATGCGGCAGCGGTCCCATCTAAAAGAGCAGCGAGTATTAGAACTTTACAAAACCGTTCCCTGCGTTTTGCTGTATTAGGAATCCTTGCCGCAGTCATCATTTTTATGAGTGGATATTTTTTCTTTGATAAAAAGAATCAACCCGGAGTTTCTCAAGAAGAGTCACTCACAGCAGAGAGTAAGTCCTCCATTGCGGTGCTGCCGTTTAAAAACTTAAGCCCTGGTCAACTGGAAGATCATTTCTGTGAAGGAGTAGTAGAAGAAATTATCATTGCATTGAAAATGAACGTTAAGTTAAGGGTGGTTTCACTGACCCCGCCTTTTCAATTTAAATGGAAGGATATCGGTATCCGCAAGATAGGCAGCGAATACAATGTAAAAACCCTGTTAGTGGGCAGCTTACGGAAGGCAGACAATAGGTTGGTTATCATTGCTCGACTTAAAAATGTATCCGACAGCACTGAACTCTGGGGTGATAAATTCGAGAAAAACGTTGAGGATATTATTGCTGCACAGGAAGAAATCGCCAGAAAGGTTGTCAGCGCATTAAAGATTGAGTTGACCGAAAAACAGAATTTTGACCGTACTAAACATCATGCAGAGAATATTGAGGCTTATACCCTTTACCTGGAAGGGAGGCATTGTTGGAGGCGGAGATTGCCACAGGACCTGGAAAAAGGGATCGACCTGTTCCATCAGGCAATTAAGAAAGCCCCCAATTATGCACTGGCATGGGTGGGACTTGCCGATTCATATCACCTTCAGGCTACATACAGCGTTAAATCGCCGGTCGAAGCCTTCCCGGAAGCAGAGAAGGCCGCACAAAAGGCTTTAGAGATAGACAACCAATTAGGTGAAGCCCATAGCTCATTGGCCGCGATAAAACTGGTCTATTATTGGGATTGGCAGGCGGCTGAAGAAGAATTCAAGCTTGCTGTAAAATTCAATCCAAATTTTCATACGGCCCGGGAATGGTACGCGATTTATTTAGCGGTAACCAATAGAATAGATAAATCCATCGCTGAAATGAAGCGTGCTGTCGAACTTAAGCCACTCTCTACCAGTCCCCGAATCGGTCTTGCCAGGCATCTCTATTTTGCCAGAAAATACGATGAAGCAATTACACATTTTCAACTGGCATTAAAATCAGACCCCAATTCCTTTTTGGCCCACGGCCTTCTCGGTCAAACCTATATTGCAAATTCCATGTATCCCAAGGCAATCGATCATTTTAAAAAGGCAATGGAGCTAGCAGGAAATAGCCCCGGGATGTTATGTGGACTGGGATATGCTTATGCTGTTTCAGGAAAACAAAAAGAAGCACGGGAAATACTTAACCGGTTAAAAGAACGTTCAAATCAAAAGTATATCCCTCCTATTTATATCGCCGGGATTTACATCGGCCTGAGGGAAAACGACCGGGCCTTCAAATGGTTGGAAGAAGCTTATATTGATCGCTCGGAATGGATGATTTATCTAAACATCGAGCCTATTTTTGATCCTATCAGGAATGATCCAAGATTTAGCGAACTGGTTAAAAGGGTGGGATTGATCTATTAAAAATTTTTTTTATCTGCCTTTTTTTTCGAAGGAATAAAATACCTGACCCTAGATTTGAAAAGAGCCCCTGGCCGCCGGAGGCAAAAAAACGAAAAAGGTGACAAGAAAAAAATTATTTACCTGGCACTTTATTCCCTCTATATTCTCAAGTCCGGATCATGACCCAGGGAATCCGTGAGTCATTGACTCAAACCGGCATTATCCCTCTTTAACCCTTTTAGGAAGCGCTTTTCACTGGTGGTAAATGAGGGGTTGTTGTCAGGCAAGTTATGCTTCAGAATGTGTGTCCGGATGATTTTTTTGCTTCGAAAAACGATTGGGACGTGGTCCCAATGATTTTTTTGCCTCGAAAAATGATTGGGAGGTGCTCCCAATGATTCTTTTGCCTCGAAAAACGATTGAAAAAAAAAGGGGCCAGGCACGAGAATATGCATCAAGCAATGAAAGGGAAAGAATTTCGCGAGGATTTGTATTTTCGCTTACAGGTGCTGGAGATAGAGATTCCACCGCTGCGGAAGCGCAGCGAAGATTTAAAACCCCTGGTCATGGAAATGCAGGTACTTTTAAAGGGAAAAGAAACCGGCAAAGGTTTCTGGGAAGCGATTGCCGACTATAACTGGCCCGGTAATATCAGGGAATTGATAACGGTTCTGACCCGTGNNACAGATATCCGGGAAATCATTAAACAGACGCGCTGCAAAAGAGCTGTTGATCAACGTATGGACAGGATTGAACAAATATGGGACGATATCCGGGCAGGTAAAAGCTTTTGGGATACTATTAAAAAACCTTTCCTGGATAGAGATTTAAACCGGGATGAAGTGAAGGAAATCATTCGCATAGGGTTGTCTTTGGAGCCTGCCCCTTACTAATTTCTTTATAGGGAGATTAATCTCATTATAAGGAGACTTTCAAAATAGCTTATATAACTGAATAATTGATTATTTAATCTTCATTTCAATTTAAACAGTCTCCTTATAGCGAGATTTTTTCTGATCCTGGAAAAGTGTAATATCCCCAAAAC
>WVZO01000010.1:1076-1564 GCA_011772425.1 Candidatus Aminicenantota bacterium | reverse complement strand
TTCAAGTAATCCCACCTGGCACAAGAATTGCTGACTGTCATTTGGTTTGATCGAGATTGATTCTCATCAGGCCGAATAAAGAATTATAAAAATATAAGGAGGATATAAATAATGACTAAAAAAATGAAATTGGAGCTTAAGGATCTGAGAGTAAACAGCTTTGTAACTTCATTAAGCGATGGAGAAAAAGTAAACGATGAAGAGAAAAAACAAGTGAAAGGTGGAATCGGAACTTGCACCTATTGCAGCTATTTAAAAAGCTGCGATTTCTACTGTGAAACCGACCCAATTCCCTGTCCCACCGTGTCATGCCCCTGATTAACGTTTACTTTTAATTTTTCAAGCGACAGGATGAAGTGAAGGGCTTCATCCTGTCTCTTTTTTATCCTTGAAATTTTTCAAAACTTGTGGTAATTTTGAATCTCGAAAGATATGAAAAAAACAACTTCCGCTGCCATGTTTTCCTTGCTGCTGATGGCAATGCTTTT
>WVZO01000010.1:504-1032 GCA_011772425.1 Candidatus Aminicenantota bacterium | reverse complement strand
CTCAAAAAAACGCTGCGATTTTTTGGAAACCATCATTACCGATATTTCCTGCGAATTTGCAGCGGACTTTTCCATTCAATTTGAAGTGGAGAAATGTGTGCAGTGGAATTGCGATGACCGATACCATTCCCTTGATCCCCTGTTTTCTTACTTTTTCAAAACGGTTCCCAAAGGGCATGCCGATATTGTTATCGGTTTGACTTGCCGGAAAGACATGAAAGGGAAATACGGCATTTCCTTTTACCAGGAAGGTTATGTGCTGGTTCGCTTGATGGACGACCTTTCTTTTTTTAAGAAGGTGTTGAAACACGAGATATGCCATCTCTTTGGGGCCACTCACGTCAACAACGGGGATTCATTGATGGATCGATTTTTAAAAGGGAATCGCATCAAACGCTTAAATAGAGAGATTATTCTTCTTCATCGAGATAGAGATTTCAGGGGAACCCGGTTTCCCCTGGTGTCTCACAAACTGGAGAAAGCAGCGGCACTATACAAAGAGATCGCACAAACCAATGAAAAACTATT
>WVZO01000010.1:0-351 GCA_011772425.1 Candidatus Aminicenantota bacterium | reverse complement strand
CATATAATTTAATGGGGATTGCCTTTCGCCGGAACGGAGAAATAGATAAAGCCATTAAAAGCTACCAGGCTGCCCTGGACATTGAGCCATCGTATCAAAGAATCTATTATAACCTGGGTATAGCGTATATGAAAAAGGGGGATGAAGAACAGGCCGTATCAGCATACCGGGAAGCCATTGCCGGGAATCGTAATTTTGCCGATGCCTGGAATAACCTGGGGTATGTTTATCTTGAAAAAGGAAATGTTGAAAAAGCAATTCTGCACTTCAAAACAGCAATCGAAGGCAACCCTTATCATCCACTGGCCCATTCCAATCTCGCCGAGGCTTTCATCCGGGAAGAAAAGATGG
>WVZO01000203.1:1591-3250 GCA_011772425.1 Candidatus Aminicenantota bacterium | reverse complement strand
GCGTAATGATTTATGTTTCATTTGTCGAGATATTCCCGAAAGCAAAAGACTGTCTCAGTACCGAGTTAGGCCTACTCGGTGGATATTGGGTTACCGTTTTGGCCTTTTTTGCCGGGATTGTTTTTATCGGCATAATAGACAGACTCGTGCCGGCGTTTGAAAATCCCCATGAAGCCCATAGGGCAGAGGAAATGGACGCACAGGACTCGGCAGCCAAATTCAAAAAGCTGTACCGAATGGGTGTATTTACGGCATTAGCAATTGCCATCCACAATTTCCCGGAAGGACTTGCCACTTTTGTAAGTGCTCTCAAAGATACGAGACTCGGAATAGCGATAGCCGTTGCCGTAGCCATACATAATGTCCCTGAGGGTATTGCCGTTTCAATTCCAATATTTTATGCAACGGGTAACAGAAAAAAGTCATTTGTTTATTCGTTTCTTTCAGGACTGGCTGAACCTGCAGGGGCGTTAATCGGATATGTTATTCTTCTTCCATTTCTTAACGAAGTAGTATTTGGCATAGTCTTTGCCNNAGAAAAAAATCATTTGTTTATTCGTTTCTTTCAGGACTGGCTGAACCTGCTGGGGCGCTAATCGGGTATGCTATCCTTTTTTCGTTCCTTAACGAAGTAGTATTCGGTATAGTCTTCGCCTCGGTAGCAGGAATAATGGTATTTATCTCGCTCGACGAGCTTCTGCCTGCTGCCAGAGAATACGGCCAGCACCATCTGGTAGCTTATGGATTAGTTGCGGGCATGGCGGTCATGGCCTTGAGCCTGCTTATGTTCTCATAAACATCCATCTTCTTACGACAAATTCTTTTAGCCGCCGTTTGCAATCAGGTGCTCAAAAAGAATTTTTACCCCTATACACAGCAAAACAATTCCACCGGCTATTTCTATCTTGTTTTCGAAAAAATGGCCGGCACTTTTTCCAACATAGAAGCCTGCATATGAAAAAATGAAGGTTACAACTCCTATTATTATTACGGCTACAGCGAGTGAGCCTGCCAGAAGAAAAGAAAAGGTTATACCGACCGCAAGTGCGTCAATGCTCGTAGCTATAGCCAATATCAAAAGCACAGCAGCGCTCATCGGGTCCGACCGCTCCTGAGCTTCTTTGATTTTAAAAGATTCGTATATCATCTTTATGCCTATAACACCCAAAAGAATAAAGGCCACCCAGTGGTCGTAGCCTTTGATAAAACTTCTCACCGTCAAACCCGCAAGCCAGCCGACAACCGGCATCACCGCCTGGAAGCTTCCGAAAGCCAGGGCCATCCTGAAGGCCTGCCCGCCGGACAAGCCTCTGGGTAGGCGGGCGTGATTTGTTCCCGGCTTTTTGTACGTTGCTCCGGTTGTTATCGAGACTGCAAATGCGTCCATCGCCAGCCCAACGGCTATAACTGTAACTGTTATTAGATTCATTTCTTCTGCAGAATCCTAAAAAGACTGCGGGACCTAGCTCCGGCCAATTACCATAAACAATCACGATTATATCACATGAGTATGCACCAACGTCAATTTCAAATCCAGGTTTGAAATTGGGTTTGTTTGGGTTTGTTTTCACCAAGTGTCCAATCGCTTATGTTTTCATATACCTCTGTTTAATAGATACTTGCGTCCATTTTGCCTATTTTAACATTGGCTTTGTTTTG
>WVZO01000203.1:0-1573 GCA_011772425.1 Candidatus Aminicenantota bacterium | reverse complement strand
GCTATGGCGGACAAGCGATACTGGATTCTCGATACTTTTTAGTGGTTAAATGGTTCATTGGTTACTGGTTATTGACCCTGTCTTCTGTCCCACCTACGACCGGGAATTTTAAATTTGAAGTTTCAAATGTCGAATTATATATGCCTTGCCACGCTGTGACTTACAGATATGCAGTCTGAAATGCTTCGCCTGCGGGCGGTATGCATTAGCCTTCTGGCTAAGAGATACGTATTATACCAAATTTCACGTCTGATTTCAAGTAAAATTAGACACGGATTATACGGTTTCTTGAGTGGATTAGAGACTTGAGACCAGCGGATTGCCTATCGGGATTCTGTATTTTGTCCCGCCACACTAATGTCGGACAAGCTTCTGAATTCTCCGTAAGTCCCGTAAGGGACGCCTTGCAGCGGAGTCCCAAGGACTGTCTTCTGTATTCTCCGTAAGGAGTCCCAAGGACTTTCTTCGGGATTCTGTATTCTACCTCTACATGCAACTGGTTTGCCGAATTGCCTTAAATTAAGTGATAATCCAGGGATTAAAACGGTTGAGTACACCGTTGCTGCTGCTTCTTGACATTTTGGGTCTAATCACTGTAGTCAAAACTGTATCCCCACCACTGGACCCCACGTGCGTCCGGCTCATTGCCGCCCCCCTCCCTTATACAAGGCTGTTCGTCCTCCCACTCTTGTGCATCCTGTCGGCTTGGAAATGGACCGAAGAGTTGCCAGTTTCGCATTGTGGGTTCTTCTTGTTCCCATTCCCTCCTTCGCTCTTCTGGTTTTGTTGTGATTCCTGCTTTACTTGGCATTTCTAATACTCCCTTTCTAACTATTAGCTCACCGACCGGTTCTAATCGTCTGTAATGAGTCGTATAAATGTTGTATTCTTACTCCAGTTTAACCATGGTCTTATTATTTTGTCAAGCGATACTACCAGCCTTTTTTTATCCGGGAAGTTTTTTTGAACTTATAGGATAAGTGGCAGGTTTCCCAGCCAGAAAAACGCCACTCAGATGCAACCGCTTTATCGAATTGCCCGAAATTAAGTGATAATCCAGAGATTAAAACGGTTAAGTACACCGTTTGTTGTTGCCGCCGGACCGTCCTGAATTACTTATCGTTTTTGGTCGTCTGTTGGCTTGTTATCTTTTTTGGCCCTAAAATCCTTATTATTAGAATGATAAAGAGACCTATATTTGAAATTACAAAGCTTGGGAGCACAAAAAACACCCAGAACACTAGACTTATAGCAGCATCATCGCATGCGAAAATCGAAGACGGAAAACGACGGACGATGTCAATGTACAAAATTGGCAGAAAAAGCGTAAAAAGGAGCAGGAAAAAGCTATATATGTACCATGTCAATATTTTGATAATTCTATCAAACGATTTCCAGGCAAAAGCAACGTTAATGCATATAAATGAAACTGTGGCAATCAAACATATCAAGAGATAGGATGAAAACTCATTTGCAAATCTTAATCCTGACATATTACTACCTAACTCCTGCAGAATAAAAACCGCCAGCCCACTCCATCTTCCTCTGCTCTATCTTAATTAACAGGTTTTCA